>CAMCWG010000219.1 GCA_945882005.1 Bordetella parapertussis | reverse complement strand
CATCGGCAAGCGCCGTCGCACGCGTGCAAAGCGGACGTTGTGCGTCACGCTCTCCCGCCTCCTGCCAAGCCACAGCGAGCACTGACTCGCCCTCGGCGTGTGCAGACAACCAGCGCTGTTTGAGCACCTGGCACTCAGAGTGATTCAGTACCGTGACAGCCATCACCGCGCTTGAAATCGTCGGCTCACTGACAAGCCCCCGGCCCAGCTCTTGGTGTACGGCTAGCATCGTCGCCGGTGATTCACCAAACCCTCCAAACTCTTCGGAAATCATGAGGCCGCCCACGCCCAACTCAACAAGGCTACTCCAGGCTCCAGCATCAAGTCCACCGAGTCGTGCACGACGCTTCGGGCGCGTCCACTCGTCCGCCACCAAACGTCTCAGGCTGTCGGTCAGCATGCGCTGTTCTTCTGAATATGAAAAGTCCATGATGTGTCCTAAACCCCGATAATCTGCTTGGCGATAATGCCTTTCTGAACCTCATTGGTTCCACCGTAAATTGCCGTTTTGCGCATGTCGAAATACGCCGCGGCTGCGGCAGCTGCGTAGTCTGGACCCGGTCCATGAAATGCAGAATCAGCAAACATCCATTCCGGGTCATACGGCCAGGACTCTGCACCGGCAACTTGCATCTGCAGCTTTGCGAGCTCCATTTGCAACTCAGAGCCGCGAATTTTAAGTATCGATGCCTTAGGACCTGGCTCGGTGGTGTCATCCGTTGCAACGCGCAGCACCATCATCTCAAGCGCAAGGACCTGCGCCTCAATCCGATTAATCGCATCGCGTACGCGAGGATTCAAACTCACCGACTCGCCACTGGCCATCATGCGCTCGGCCAACGACTTCAAAATCGCAAGTTCCCGGTGACAGTGCCCAATTCCGGCAATCCCACTGCGCTCGTGACCCAACAAATATTTCGCATAGGTCCAGCCAGCATTTTCTTCACCAATTAGGTTTTCGAGCGGTGCTTCGACATTCTCGAGCCACACCTCATTGACTTCAGCGCTCCCGTCTAACGTTTTGATGGGTCGAACTTGCACGCCTGGTTGCTTCATGTCGATCAGGATCATCGATATGCCACGCTGCGCCTTGGCCGTTGGGTCGGTGCGAGCTAAACAGAACATCCAGTCTGCGTGATGCGCCAGTGTGGTCCAGGTTTTTTGGCCATTGATGATGTAACGATCACCGACCCGCTCTGCACGCGTTTTGAGGGATGCTAAATCGGACCCTGAGCCTGGTTCAGAGTAGCCCTGACACCACCAGTCGTCGACATTAATAATGCGCGAAAGAAAACGATCTTTCTGCGCTTGTGAGCCGTACTTCATGAGCACAGGACCAATCATCCCCAGCCCAAAAGGCAGTAGGCGAGGCGCGCCCGCCTTGAAACACTCGATCTCAAAAATCAACCGTTGCAAGGGATTCCATCCCGTGCCGCCATGCTCAATGGGCCAACTCGGTGCACCCCAGCCTTGCGCCGCCAACAGTCTGTGCCACGTGAGATAGTCTTCACGCTTGAGGCGATGGTGCGCGAACGTCTTAGCCCGCAACTCTGCGGGTAACTTTGCTATTACGAAGGCACGCACCTCTTCGCGAAAGGCACGCTCTTCTGGGGTCCACGTTAGATCCATAAATATTCTCCTGGGTGCACAATCTTAACGCCGCATAGGCTACCTAGCTTCTTGTATTTTGGAACCCAGCGTTCAGGAAGTAAAAATCCTCCACAGGCCATACAATCCAGCAAAATGCTAAAAAGCACCCTTTCCGAGGAGACCACCCATGAAAACCCTAATTCGAGCCAGCCTACTTAGCCTCTACGCTCTTGTCCTTACTCCAGCTGCCCAAGCAGCCTGGCCTGACAAACCCATTCGGCTGATTGTTCCAGCGGCCCCCGGCGGAAACACCCCTGCAGCGTTTGGCGCCTTTATGGACAAAGAGCGCGAAAGCTGGAGAAAGATTGTTGAAGCCGCCAAGTTGCAAATGGAGTAATCATGCTGGATAAGGTTAAACAGTCACTACAAGAGGCGGTCGCGCCAATTCAAGACGGCGCCTCCGTCATGGTCAGTGGCTTTGGCGACGCGGGGATCCCTTTTGAGCTCATGAGCGCCATTATGGACAAGGGCTTGCGCGAACTGACAATCATCAGCAATAACGCTGGCACGCATGAAACCGGCATAGCCGGGCTCATCAAGGCAGGACGCGTGCGCAAGATTGTGTGTTCACACCCCCGTCCTGCGCACTCAGATGTATTTGCGAACGCCTACCGCGCTGGCCAAGTAGAGCTCGAATGCATGCCACAAGGCACGCTTGCAGAGCGCCTGCGCGCTGCGGGTGCTGGGCTTGGGCCCTTCTTCACTCCCACTGGTTACGGCACCTTAATCGCAGAGGGTAAAGAGCAGCGCGTGATTAATGGCAAAGGCTACATCATGGAGCAACCGTTATCCGGCGACTTTGCTCTGGTGCGCGCCAATCTCGGAGACCGTTGGGGCAACTTGACGTATCGCTGGGCGGCTCGTAATTTTGGTCCAGTGATGTGCATGGCGGCAAAGCACTCCATCGCGCAGGTCAATCGTATTGTTCCTTTGGGAGATCTCGCACCTGAGCACGTGATGACACCCGGCATTTTTGTTCAATCAGTCGTAGCGATCGGAGGGGAGCGATGAGCAACGTTTCAAGCAGCACTTCAAATAGCACCTTGAAGCCGCTCACGCGTGGAGAAATTGCATACCTGGTCGCTAACGATTTCCCGGATGGCTCCGTTGTCAACTTAGGCATCGGCATGCCAACGCAGGTTGCAGACTATCTTCCTACAGATAGAGAAATATTGCTGCACAGCGAGAATGGTATTTTAGGGATGGGCCGTGCCTCGGTGGGTGCCGAGATCGACCTAGACATTATCAACGCAAGTCGTACGCCTGTTACGTTACTGGCTGGCGCATCGATTACTGAACATACCGTTTCGTTTGCAATGATGCGAGGCGGGCACCTAGACTACTCCGTGCTGGGTGGTTTTCAAGTTGCCGCAAATGGCGATCTCGCAAACTGGATCACGTCTGGCCCGGATGCTATCGCAGCAATTGGCGGTGCAATGGACCTGGCGGTCGGCGCCAGAAACGTCATCGTCATGATGGAGCATGTCGCAAAGGATCAGACTCCAAAGCTAATGAAAGCCTGCACCTACCCGCTCACTGGAGCAGGCGTCGTTAATCAGGTTTATACCGATCTCGCGATCATTGATGTCAGACCTGATGGGTTCGAAGTTCGCGCAATTATTGAGGGCTTATCCATGGAAACCCTTAAGCAAAAGACTGGCGCACCTATCAAAGCATCGTCTAAGCTGTCGGTGATTCGTCGTGACGCGCAAGGCAAGCCTGTTTACGATCGATAGAATCTGTCGCCCAACGCGTTGCACCCAAACGGCGCCGTCGGCGCCGTTTTTTTTATTAGGAGCACAACATGATATCCAATAAGATCCTGGCTTTAGCCAAGGCAAGCTTTGCAGCACTAACTGTCGTCGCAGGTTTTGCCGCACAGGCGCAGAGCTCAAGCAGCCAACCACTCACGCTAATCATTCCCTACCCTCCCGGCGGTAGTGCAGATATGTTGGCTAGACCTATGCTGCCAGAGCTGCAAAAAAAACTCGGTCAAACAATTGTTCTAGATTACAAAGCTGGTGCAGGCGGCACGATCGCAACCCAAGCGCTCGCGCGCGCAAAACCTGATGGCAACACCATCTTGATGGTGCTGACTGCGCATGCGATCAATGATGCCCTCTACCCTTCGCTGCCCTATAACACCCGCAAAGACTTTGCTCCAGTGTCGCTGGTGGCAACACTCCCATTGCTTGTGGCGGCCCCACTCGCTACGCCGGTCAACACGATTCCCGAACTGATCGCCTACGCCAAAGCCAATCCTGACAAGCTCTCGTATGCTTCGGCTGGAAACGGAAATACGAGTCACTTGGCAGTCGAACTCTTTAAGAGCATCACCGGTACAAAAATGGTTCATATCCCTTACAAAGGTAGTGGCCCAGCAGTTATCGCGATGCTTGGTGGTGAAGTCTCGTTCATGTTTGACAGCATTTCCACTTCGTATCAGCAAGTCAAAACAGGCAAACTTAAGGCGATTGCAGTGACTGGTGCGAAACGCGCCGAAATTTTGCCAAATGTTCCAACGGTGGCTGAGACTTTGCCAGGTTTTGAGGTAAACGTTTGGTACGGTATTCTGGCCCCAGCAGGCACACCTACCGCTGCGATCGACCGCTTAAACAAAGCATTAGTTGAGGTTGCACAAGACCCAAAGATCCGTGCGCAGCTGTCGTCTAACGGCTATCAAATGGTTGGCTCGACCCCTGCGGAGTTTGGCAAACATATTGAAGCAGAGCTTCAGATGTGGAATAAAGCCGTGAAAGATTCTGGCGCAAAAATAAACTAACTCTTACAACCCACCCCCTGCGCTTAGTTAGCGCAATGAACACAAAGCACTCGGAGATCTTATGAAAACATCCTCTACTAAAAAAATAACGCAAATTGTGAGCGCCCTTGGCGCAGCATTTCTCACAACCCTAGCTTGTGGCAACGCCGTAGCGCAAACGAATTGGCCTAATCGCCCGATCAAGTTGATCGTTGCTGACCCGCCAGGCGGACCGGTAGATACCTCGGGCCGAGTCTTCGCTAAATTCCTGGGTGAACAACTAAACCAATCCGTCATCGTGGAGAATCGTCCGGGGGCGAGCGGAATGATCGGCGCAGACGCCACCGCAAAATCAACGCCAGATGGGTATACGCTTAACTACGTTGCAAGTCCAAGCTTGACGATCTCCCCAATCGTTCAGCGCAGCAAACTATTTGATCCTCGCAATGATTTCACACTCATTAGTCCCATTGTTAGTTACACCAACATTCTTTTGGTTG
>CAMCWG010000218.1 GCA_945882005.1 Bordetella parapertussis | reverse complement strand
TGCCAGGTTACGACCCTTAACTTCGATTTCACGCACTTCAGAGCCTGGGAACGCTGATCCGATTTCTTTCTTGATCAGCTCGGCCGTTGGTTCACCAATCAACATGCCGTAGTTGCGGCGGATGTAATTGACAATCGCTTCGTCGAATTTATCACCGCCCACACGCACAGAGCCTTTGTAAACCATGCCGCCCAAGGAAATCACAGCAACTTCCGTTGTGCCGCCACCGATGTCCACCACCATGGAGCCGCTCGCGTCAGAAACATTGAGACCAGCACCAATCGCTGCCGCCATCGGCTCTTCGATCAAATAAACCTGACTCGCCCCCGCACCCAAAGCAGATTCACGAATCGCACGGCGTTCGACCTGTGTAGAGCCGCATGGCACGCAAACGATAATCCGTGGGCTCGGCGCGAACATATTTCGCGGATGCACCATACGAATAAATTGCTTAAGCATTTGTTCAGTGACCGTGAAGTCAGCAATCACACCGTCTTTCATGGGGCGGATGGCTTCAATATTGCCCGGAACACGTCCGAGCATCTGTTTCGCCTCGCGACCGACCGCCTGAATGATTTTCTTGCCTCCGGGGCCGCCATCATGGCGAATCGCCACTACCGAGGGCTCGTCGAGCACGATACCCTTGCCCCGGACATAAATAAGCGTGTTGGCCGTACCGAGGTCGATTGCCATATCGCTGGAAAAATAACTACGAAGGAATCCGAACATGAGTGCCTAGCCAAAAAAATTGACGCGCGCAACGCGCTGCGATTGACCTTCTATCATAACTTATAATTCTTTAAGTAACGGCAAAATATGCCTCTCGTTTAGCCCTGAACTGCGGGGCGAAACAACCTGAAATGGATCAACCCACGCCCATGGCTCTCACCGACCAAGAAGTCGTCCGTATCGCCCGCCTGGCAAGGCTGCACCTGACCGAAGCACAGCAAACGCAGGCTAAAACGGATCTAAACAAGATTCTAGGCATCATTCAAACCTTACAAGCGGTCGACACAACCGGCGTCGAACCCTTGGCGCACCCCTTATCGGCCGTCACAGAGGTGTCTTTGCGCCTGCGCGACGACAAGGTCACAGAAATATCATCGGTCGAGAGGCGCGAAGCGCTGATGGCAAACGCCCCCGGCTCCGCCCAGGGCTTGTTTCTGGTTCCAAAGGTGATTGAATAAGATGTCTAACACCCTGCTCCAGTTCAACTCCCTCGCTCAGCTAAGCCAGGCACTTTCCACACGCAAGCTCAGTGCCACCGAGCTTGCCCAAGATTGCCTTAAACAGATTCAAGATCAGCATGCACTGAACGCTTTTGTGCACGTCGATGCCGAGCTCACCCTCGCGCAAGCCCACACGGCCGACGCTGCCATTGCAGCCGGCACTGCAGGGCCACTCACAGGGATCCCCATCGCACACAAAGACCTGTTTGTGACAGAAGGCTGGCGCAGCACAGCCGGCAGCAACATGCTTAAGAATTATGTCAGCCCGTTTGATGCGACCGTCGTACGCAAGCTACGCGAGGCCGGCTGCGTCAGCCTCGGGAAACTCAATTGTGATGAATTCGCGATGGGGTCGGGCAATGAACACTCCGCTTTCGGACCTGCCCGCAATCCGTGGGATCCGAGCGCTGTCCCAGGCGGGTCGTCCGGAGCATCAGCAGCAGCCGTCGCAGCAAAATTGGTGATGGCGACCACCGGTACAGATACAGGTGGATCCGTCAGACAACCCGCGGCCCTGTGCGGTGTGAGCGGAATTAAACCTACCTACGGCGCGGTGTCCCGTTACGGGATGATTGCTTACGGTTCAAGCTTGGATCAAGCAGGTCCGCTCGCAGCGAGTGCAGCAGATTTGGTCGAGCTACTAGACACGATGAGCGGGTTCGACCACCGCGATGCGACAAGCGCCGAACAATGCCAGGGCGTTGCAAACGCGCCCGGACGGATCCGAAGCGCATATCAATCAGCCAACGCACAATACGCGGCTGAGGGCACGCAACCACTGAACGGTCTGCGTATCGGCGTTCCGCGCGAATATTTTGGCGAAGGCCTTAACAATGAAGTCGCGCAAGCGGTCGAAGCTGCCATCGCCCAATTCGAAGCGCTCGGCGCTAAACGCGTCGATATCTCTTTGCCACGCACACAGCTTTCTATCCCGGCCTACTACGTGATTGCCCCTGCCGAGGCATCGAGCAATCTGTCTCGCTATGACGGTGTGCGCTACGGACATCGCAGCGAGAGCTACACCGACCTCGCTGATATGACTGCGCGTTCGCGTGCTGAAGGCTTTGGCCCGGAAGTACAACGCCGCATCCTGATCGGCACTTACGTGTTGTCGCATGGCTACTACGACGCTTACTACCTGCAAGCACAACGCCTACGCCGCATGATTGCCGATGATTTTCAAACTGCGCTGACCACACAATGCGACGTCATCATGGGCCCAGTGACCCCTACGGTCGCTGCACCCATTGGGCACAGCCAAGACGACCCGACCGCTGACTGGTTAGCAGATGTCTATACGCTCGGCCTGAACCTAGCGGGCTTGCCTGGCATGTCGATTCCTTGCGGCTTTGGTCGAGGTGCCTCAGGGAGACAACTCCCTGTTGGCCTGCAAATCATTGGTAACTATTTTGATGAAGGGCGCCTACTTGCCATCGCGCATCAATATCAACAGACAACCGACTGGCATCAACGTATTGCGGGGCAAGCATAATGGCATGGGAAATCGTCATCGGACTCGAAACGCATACGCAGCTTTCGACCCAGACCAAAATTTTTTCTGGAAGTAGCACCCACTATGGTGCCCTACCCAACACCCAAGCGAACGAAGTAGATCTCGCCCTACCGGGCTCACTGCCAGTGATGAACCGGGCTGCAGTCGATCGTGCGATACGCTTTGGCTTGGCCGTCGGGGCGACCGTCGCTCCGCGCTCAATCTTTGCGCGCAAAAACTATTTCTACCCTGACTCCCCAAAAAACTATCAGATTAGTCAGTTTGAAATTCCCGTTGTGCTGGGGGGATCATTGAGCTTTTTTGTTGGCGACACTGAAAAAACGGTCAATCTAACGCGTGCGCATTTAGAGGAAGACGCTGGCAAGTCCTTACACGACAACTTCGTCGGGCCACATGGCGAATCCTCCAGCGGCATTGATCTCAACCGTGCCGGCACACCGTTACTAGAAATCGTCTCGGAACCCGAAATGCGTTCGGCAGCCGAGGCAGTGGCCTACGCCAAGGCCCTGCATAGCCTCGTTGTGTGGCTAGGCATTTGTGATGGCAACATGCAAGAGGGATCCTTTCGTGTAGACGCCAACGTATCGGTGCGTCCTGAGGGCCAAAAGGAATTCGGTACGCGCTGCGAAATTAAAAACGTCAACTCGTTCCGTTTTCTCGAACGGGCGATTCAATATGAGGTTCGCCGTCAAATCGAACTGATCGAGGATGGTGGAAAAGTAGTCCAAGAGACGCGTCTCTATGACTCGGATCGTGACGAAACACGTAGCATGCGCAGCAAAGAAGACGCGCACGACTATCGCTATTTCCCCGACCCAGACCTCCCTCCCCTTGTCATCGCAGCAAGCTGGATTGACGAAGTTCGTCAATCGATGCCCGAACTTCCAAGCGCTTTGCGCGAACGTTTCGTCAGCGAGTATGGTCTGGCCGTCGTCGATGCAGCACAGCTCTCCAGCAGTCGTGAGCTGGCAGGATATTTCGAAGAGCTTGCACAAGCTCTTCCTGCCGGACAAGCAAAACTGGCTGCGAACTGGATGATGGGCGAAGTGTCAGCGACACTAAACCGGGAAGAAAAAACGATTACACAATGTCCAGTCAGCGCCAAGGCGCTTGCTGCGCTACTCACACGCATTATTGACGGGACGATTTCAAACAAGATCGCACGTGATGTGTTTGCT
The DNA here is from genome assembly GCA_945882005.1 of Bordetella parapertussis. Classification (GTDB taxonomy): domain Bacteria; phylum Pseudomonadota; class Gammaproteobacteria; order Burkholderiales; family Burkholderiaceae_B; genus Zwartia; species Zwartia parapertussis_C. Next base: position 1,032 of record CAMCWG010000218.1, on the reverse strand, counting down.
GCGATGTGGCTTGGAGAGCATGGCGGCCAAGCAGACGCCATCATTCAAGCGAAAGGCCTGACGCAGATTAACGATACCGGTGCGATCTCAGCGATGATTGACGCAGTGTTGGCAGAGCAAGCAGCAATCGTGGCTGAATATCGCGCTGGCAAGCAAAAGGCCTTTAATTCGCTTGTCGGACAAATCATGAAGGCTGCTAAGGGCAAAGCGAATCCTCAGCAAGTCAACGATCTGCTCAAAGCAAAGTTGGATGCCTAGTGTGATCAGGTAATGCCGTAGCGCGTCCGGTATGCCAAAACGGCATCCTGATGCTGCTCAAATTCTTGATTGTTTTTTAATAACTCAAGGATATCGGTGAGGGAGGCAATGCTGACAACGGGCAAGCCGTAGCGCTGTTGCACTTCCTGCACAGCTGAATGGGACGATAGCGCCCCGTCGGGTCCGGCGCGCTCCATGCGATCCATCGCAATTAGCACTGCGCAAGGTGTGGCGCCTGCCGCCTCGATGATTTCAACCGACTCCCTGACAGAGGTGCCGGCTGTAATAACATCATCAATGATCACGACACGCCCTTTAAGAGGGGCTCCGACAAGTACTCCGCCCTCGCCGTGATCCTTGGCTTCCTTACGGTTGTAAGCGAACGGGATATCTCGTCCCGCCATCGCTGGATGCGTAGCAAGCGCAACCGAGGTTGCCGTTGCCAAGGGGATGCCTTTGTAGGCTGGTCCAAACAACATATCGAAGGGTAGCTTCGCATCCACCAGTGCTTGGGCATAAAATTGCGCAAGGCGTCCGACTGACGCCCCCGAATTGAACAAACCGGCATTAAAAAAGTAAGGGCTCGTACGCCCTGATTTGGTCACAAAGCTACCAAACCGCAGAACGCCCTCATTGAGAGCAAACTGCACAAACGCACGACGATCTGTACTGCTGGACATGGCATGACCCCGCATTGATAAACTTATCTATCCGTCATTATCTCACCGACTAGGAGCTTTTCTTTGCTGCGCATCACCTCACTTAACTTGAACG
>CAMCWG010000217.1 GCA_945882005.1 Bordetella parapertussis | reverse complement strand
TTGAGATCACTCATATTCCGTATAAAGGTGGTGGCGCCGTGATTGCAGATCTTCTTGCCGGTCACGTTCAAATGACATTCGCGACTTTGCCGTCTGTGATTGCTTATATCAATGCGGATAAGGTTCGTGCGCTTGCATTAACCACTAGTAAACGAGCCTTTATTAACGCGCCGACGATGATCGAATCGGGCTATGCTGGTTTCGATATCTCTACTTGGCTTGGCTTTTTAGGGCCAGCCAATATGCCACCCGCGTTAGTAGAAAAGCTGTATCAAGATATTCAAAAGCTGATGAAGTCCGAAGGCATCGCAGATAAATTAAAGCAACAAGGCATGCTTGAGGTGGGAATGTCACCGTCAGAATTCGCTAAGAAAATCATCAAAGATGTCGATATGTATAAGAAAATCATTCAGAAATCTGGGTTGAAGGCAGGCTAAGCGAGTGTCAGTTTTTAATCCTATCGAATCTGTCAAGTCGTTCTTCAACGAGCTGGATGCAACGAATGCGCGGCAATTACGTAACGTTACGTTCGCCTATATTGCTTTCCATGCAGTGTTCTGGTTTCTGATCGCCGTCATCAGCCATACCGCTCCCCATAAAGATAGTATTGAAGAGCTCTTCTGGTTACAGCATTTTGATTGGGGCTATCCAAAATTTGGTCCCTACAGCACGTGGTGGGTGCATCTGTTCGTTGCCATACTCGGACGGGCAGTGTGGGTGACGTATTTAGCGGGAGTTGTGAACGTCGCGTTGATGCTGCTAGTTGTTTGGCGCATCGCTCTGTCGATCGCATCGCCAGCACGGGCATTGATGGCCGTGGTGCTGACAAGTCTTGTGATTTATCACAACGTCAATGGCTTACAAGTTAGTTCAAACCTAATGCAGCTGTTGCCCACCGCACTATTTTTGTGGGCGGTGTTGTTGGCCGTTGAGCACCAGAACTGGTGGCGTTGGGTGCTATTGGGTGTTGCTGGTGCTGTGTGTATGCTGACGAAGTACGCAGCAGGCATCTGGTTCGCCGTAATGGGTATCTGGGTGCTGCTTGATTCACGCATGCATAACCGGCGTGCCATGTTGGGTATAGGTATTGCAATCGTTGCGGGTGCGATTGCGATGATTCCGCACATTGAGTGGTTGATTCGAGAAGATGCGCCTACCTTGCGTTATATGCAAAGACAAGTCGGCGGGCAGGTCAATCACCTAGGAGAAGTCGTTAAATTTCTAGGAAGCCAGTTAGGAAAGCTGGCTCCCTTGCTTATTGCATTGCTCATCCTTCAGCTGCAATTTAAGCGGGATGGTGCACCCCGACATCCTTGGAAGGGTACACCGGGCACGACATCGGAGGAGCGTTACGTTTCCTTTACGACATACGGCCCGATGTTGCTGACATGCATATTGGGCGCAATATGGATCGACCTGAATGCAAACTGGGCGACAGCATATTTTGTTGTGATTGGATTGTTCGCGTTACGTTATGTGCCGCGGGTTGATACATCTTTAGCGTTGCGGCGGGTCTTGGGTGTTGGGCTCATGCTGAACATCTTGATCGCGGTATCGGTGGGTTTGTATTACGGTTTTATCGTTGATTTGACTGGACGCGTTGCGAGAGCAAACTACCCCGCCAAACAACAGGGGGCTTTGCTCGATGAGGTCTGGGATGCCAAAACACGAGGCCCACTCAAAGTGGTCATTGGTGAAACCTGGGTGGCTGGCGTGACGTCGGTGATGTCTAAAGACCAGCCATTAGTTGTGCCCTACGGCCTATACCAACAAGGGCCTGCTGTCACGCCTGCACTGATTAAGAAATGCGGTGCGCTCATCGTAATCGATGCAGCCGAGGAGTCGAGGCCTTTGAACGACGGGATGAAGAGTTTTCTGAACCAAGCGACAAAGACCGGGTCGATCAAGATGTATTGGAATCGATTTAAAGAGAAGAATCCGCTTGAGATTAAATGGGCCATCATTGAGCCCGAGTCGAAGGGCGCGTGTCGCTAATGAGCATGTTGGAGTTAAAGTAAATTAAATCCATGAGAATGAGACTATGAAAATCAAAACTGCATTTAATAATTTGTTCCCTCAGATCCTGTTACGTGGCGCGACTGCGGTTGCGCTCACCGCAACCGCAATGGGTGTCCAAGCTCAGCAAAACTATCCAAATCAGCCGATTCGTATTGTGGTGGGGTACGCAGCAGGCGGTACGACGGATATCTTGGCGCGCTCTTTGGGCGAACAAATGGGCAAAATTCTTGGGCAAACCATCATTGTTGATAACAAACCTGGCGCTGCGAGCAACATCGGTGCGGCGTATGTTGCCCAGTCGAAGCCAGACGGCTACACCCTGTATATGGCAACTGTTGCGAGTCATGGGATAAACCCAGCCTTGTATAAGGGCAAGCTGACTTTTGATCCGCTTAAGGACTTTTCGCCAATTTCGCTAGTCGCCTCGATCCCGCTTGCCCTGGTGACGAGTATCAAGTTACCCGTCAAATCGCTCAGTGAGTTTGTTGATTATGCCCGTAAAAATCCTGGCAAATTGAACTACGCCTCGAGCGGTAATGGATCTCCGGGCCACCTTGCAGCAGCGATGTTTAACGATGCGATGAAGATTGATGTTGTGCATATTCCTTTCAAAGGGGGCGCATTAGCCAATACATCCGTCATAGCAGGTGACACACAGTTAACCTTTGCTACTTTGCCGGGCGTGTTGCCACATGTGCAGTCTGGTAAGTTGAACGTCTTGGCTGTCACCACAGCGGCGCGCTCCAAAGAAATTCCAAACACACCGACTATTGCAGAGGCAGCTAAGTTGCCAGATTATGAGATCAATACATGGAATGCATTGCTCGCACCGAAAGGCACACCGCCTGCTGTCGTTGAGCGACTGAATGCTGCGATTGTTCAAGCGATGAAGTCACCTGACTTGATCCAGCGCTTTGAGCGTGAGGGGGCGACTCCAGTGACCAGTACTCCCGAGCAGCTCAATACGTTTATCGCAGCTGAAATCGTAAAGTGGGGGAAGGTCGTAGCCCGTACCCCCATGAGTTCGAATTAAAGCTAGTTTGTTTTAACGTCAGCTTCCCGGACGATTTTCTTCCACATCGGCACATCGACAGCAAGGAATTTAGCAAACTCTTCAGGTGAGTCGCCAACTGCGCGACCACCTTCTTTTGTTATTTCCTGTTTAACCTCTGCAGATCCTAAAATCTTTTTCAATTCCGCATTAAGCCGGTTCACGATAGCAGGTGGCGTACCAGCCGGTGCAAGCAGCGCGTACCAGTTTTCCGCCTCATAGCCCGTTAAGCCTGACTCGGCAACAGTGGGAACATTTGGAAATATCGGTGAGCGTTCCTTGGACGTAATCGCAAATGCGCGAATGCGGCCGCTGTCGACGTGAGGTTTGATAACTGCGATTGTGCTGAAGTAGAGCTCCACCCGGTTACCGATAATGTCTGTAATCGCGGCGGATTGTCCTTTGTAGGGAACGTGTACAGCTTTAATTTTTGCTTGGCTAACAAACATCTCTCCTGCTAAATGACCGAGCGTTCCGGAACCCGGTGAGCCAAAGCTGAGCTTGTTTGGGTTGGCCTTAGCGAGTGCAATAACTTCTTTCATGTTGGCTGCAGCGAGGGTCGTTGGGCCTACAACCAGCAAAGGGGCTGCAGCCAATCGAGTGATTGGCGCAAAGTCTTTGATCGGATCGTAATTCAGCGTGGACATCATTGCGGGGGCAATTCCCAGGTTTGCTGCTTGTCCAAACAGAATGGTGTAGCCGTCCGGTTTAGATTTCGCAACAAATGATGCGGCGATAGTTGAACCTGCACCAGGCTTGTTGTCTACGATGACTGGTTGCCCGATTAGCGGTGAGAGACGTTCGGCAACCATCCGTGCCATTAAATCTGATCCTCCTCCAGGAGGAAAGCCCACAACAATTTTTAGGGGTTTGTCAGGGAAAGTTTGGGCAAGACCAGTCCCAGCAAGGGACAAGCTTATGGTTGCAAACATAGCGAGACTCGCTAAACGTGCACCTGTTTTAATCGAAAGACGCTTTTGAGCCTTGTGATTAAATGAATAAACTGAAACCATGACCTAATCTCCTATATATTTGTACTTATTGCATTTCACCTTACACCAGCAAATCTCTCTCCACAAGACGGGTATTCATTAACATGACCATTCAACTTTTTTCTTTTGACACGCCGAACGCCCGCAAGATTTCTGTCGCTCTTGAAGAGATGGGGTTGCCTTACCAAGTGACGACCGTCAATATCAGCAAGGACGAACAATTCAATCCAGAGTTTTTGAAGTTCAGCCCAAATAACAAGATCCCTGCGATCATCGACACGGACGGGCCTGGTGGCAAGACTGTTACGGTGTTTGAGTCAGGTGCGATCCTTTTGTACCTCGCTGAAAAAACGGGCAAGTTTCTTCCGGCAGATTTGGTGTCCCGCGTCCCAGTCTATGAGTGGTTAATGTTCCAGATGGGAGGGTTTGGCCCCATACCTGGTCAAGTGCATCATTTTCTTGGACTCACCAACGAAGACGATAAACGCTATGGCGTGGAGCGGTTTAGTAAAGAAACGCGTCGACTCTATTCGGTTATGGACAAGCGATTGGCCGCACACTCGTATTTTGCAGGTGATTTATCAATTGCTGATTTCGCGATTTTAGGTTGGGCATGGCGCCATCAACGTCATCAGGTTGATTTGGCTCAATATCCAAATGTTCAGCGTTGGTACGACGTGATGATGGCGCGTCCCGCGGTGCAGCGCGGATTTGCAGTTGCTCTCAAATAACAGCACGCATGAAAACACAAGCGATTTCTGGGCCAGCCTTTGCGGCATTGTTGTTGGTGGCCTTGTTGATGGGCTCGAATCATATTGCGGCTCGAATCGCGTTTGATAATGGTGCTGATGTAGCGGCAGCCGTTGTGATGCGTAGTAGCATCACCGCCATCGTCGTCGGTTTGATCATCGTAGTGCAGGGCGTTTCGATCCGAA
>CAMCWG010000216.1 GCA_945882005.1 Bordetella parapertussis | reverse complement strand
TCGGTTGTTGATGTTCGCTTTGATCCGAAGTCTTTGTTTGAATCACTGCCCGGTAAAGCGATACGCACCGTCCCAGTCACCGCAGCCGGCCGCAAGGCGCTTACCGAGGCGAACCAAACACTCGGACTTGCATTGTCCGATGACGAAATTGACTACTTGGCATCGTCTTTCACTGAGCTCGGACGTGATCCAACGGACGTTGAGCTGATGATGTTTGCACAGGCAAACAGCGAACATTGCCGGCACAAAATTTTTAATGCGCAGTGGGTGATTGACGGCAAACCTACAGATAAAACGCTGTTCGGAATGATTCGCGAAACACACGCAGCACAGCCTCTGGGTACGGTGGTCGCATATTCGGATAACGCCGCAATTATGGTTGGTGGTCAAGCGCAGCGCTTTGAAGCGCGCTTGCCAGCTCCTGGGGTTGCTCCGACCTATGCAAGCCGTTCGCATCTTGTGCATACCGTGATGAAGGTTGAGACGCACAATCACCCGACCGCCATCGCGCCGTTCGAGGGTGCATCGACTGGATCGGGCGGAGAGATACGTGATGAAGGTGCGACCGGTCGTGGATCGAAACCAAAGGCTGGTTTAGCTGGCTTTACCGTTTCGCATTTGCGTTTTGATGACGCTCCGCGCGCTTGGGAATCGGATCATCATGGCTCTCCAGACAGGATCGCCAGCCCGCTGTCAATCATGATCGATGGTCCTTTGGGCGCTGCTGCTTTTAATAACGAGTTCGGCCGTCCGAACTTGTTGGGCTATTTCCGCTCATTTGAGCAGTCCGCCGGTGCCACGCGCTGGGGCTACCACAAGCCCATCATGATTGCGGGTGGACTTGGCAGTATCGATGAGGGTTGCACCAAGAAAAACGTCATCCAACCTGGTGCTTTGTTGATTCAACTAGGCGGACCGGGTCTACGCATTGGTATGGGTGGCAGCGCTGCATCAAGCATGTCTGTAGGCACCAACACAGCCGCACTGGATTTTGATTCTGTTCAACGTGGCAACCCTGAAATCGAGCGTCGTTGCCAAGAAGTCATTGATCGTTGCTGGCAACAAGGCGCGAACAACCCGATTGTTGCGATTCACGATGTAGGCGCGGGCGGATTGTCCAACGCGTTTCCTGAACTAGTAAATGACGCAGGCCGGGGCGCCACCTTTGACTTAAAGCGTGTGCCGCTCGAAGAAACGGGAATGTCTGCCGCTGAGATCTGGAGCAATGAGTCTCAGGAGCGTTACGTCTTATCTGTGATGCCGGATGATTTAGCCCGGTTTGAACAAATTGCGCAGAGAGAGCGTTGTCCTTTCGCAATCGTCGGCGTAGCTACCGAAGAACGGCAATTAAAGGTGGTGATCGGCGAGGGTTTGCCTGGGCTTGATCCCATTGCAGCGCAAGAAGGTACTAGACCTGTCGATGTTCCGATCGACGTCATTCTAGGCAAGCCCCCACGCATGACCCGTGTTGTCGAGCGTATTGCTCCTGATACCGCCCCCCTTGACTTAACGGTTATTCCTCTTGACGATGCTGTCATGCGTGTGTTGCAGCATCCGACTGTGGCAGATAAGTCGTTCTTGATTACGATTGGTGATCGGACGGTTGGAGGCTTATCTAGCCGAGACCAAATGGTTGGACCTTGGCAGATACCAGTTGCGGATTGCGCCGTGACCTTAGCCGATCATGACAATGTGCGTGGAGAGGCGATGGCGATGGGCGAGCGCACGCCCGTTGCAATCATTAATGCGCCTGCGTCTGGCAGGATGGCGGTCGCAGAAGCGCTCACTAATTTAGCGGCTGCTGACGTCGCGCAGATTGAAGACATCAAGCTGTCGGCGAACTGGATGGCAGCATGCGGCGCACCTGGCCAAGACGCGGCACTGTATGACACCGTGGCCGCTGTAAGCGCACTGTGTCAAGAGGTTGGGCTTTCCATTCCTGTTGGTAAAGATTCCCTGTCTATGCAAACCGCCTGGACCGAGGGCGCTGAGGCTCGTCGGGTGATTGCTCCAGTGTCATTGATTGTGACGGCCTTCGCACCTGTTACAGATGTGCGTCAATCACTGACACCTGCATTGCGCACCGATGTTGGGCCGACTAGTCTGATCTTAATCGATCTGGGACGTGGTCAGCATCGTATGGGCGCGTCTATTTTGGCGCAAGCTTTCAATCAAGTCGGCCAAGCTGTGCCCGACGTTGATGATCCGCAGGCCCTGCGCACGATGTTTGTGACGGTACGCGCACTCGCGCATAGCGGCATATTGCTGGCCTATCACGACCGCTCAGACGGTGGTTTGCTGACAACGATTTGTGAAATGGCGTTTGCCGGTCATACGGGCGTATCCATCAATCTGGACATGTTGACGATCGATTCCAATGCAGCAGATTGGGGCGACTACAAGATACGTCCTGAACAGGTTGCAGTACAACGTGATGAGTTGACACTCAAGGCATTGTTTAGCGAAGAGATAGGCGGTGTGCTTCAAGTGCCTGCAGCCGAACGAGACGCTGTCATGCAGGTGTTGCGAGGTGCGGGGCTTTCGGCACATTCGCATGTTATCGGCTCACTTAATGGAAACGATGCCGTCGAAATATTCCGCGACGGCAAAATGATTTGGGATAAGCCGCGGGCAGAACTCGGCAGAATATGGAGTGACGTCAGTTATCGCATAGCGTCGCGTCGTGATAACCCAGCATGTGCGCAGGCTGAATACGATCTTTGGTTGGATGCTAAGGATCCAGGCTTGTCTGGTTTAGTCGCGTTTGACCCGCAAGAAAACATCGCTGCACCATTCCTTAGTCTGACAACCCGCCCGCGTATTGCGATTTTGCGGGAGCAGGGCTGCAATAGCCAGATCGAAATGGCTTGGGCTTTTGATCGCTCAGGGTTTGAGGCTTGGGACGTCCACATGACAGATTTGCAGTCCGGGGTTGTCGACTTAAAAGACGTTCAAGGACTCGTGGCCGTTGGGGGATTTAGCTATGGGGATGTGCTCGGTGCCGGCGAAGGATGGGCCCGGAGCATTCTGTTTAATAACCAGCTGGCAGATCAATTCGCTGCCTATTTCGCTCGTAAAGATACCTTCGCGCTGGGTGTGTGTAACGGTTGCCAAATGATGGCCGCCTTAGCGCCGATGATTCCGGGCGCTGAATATTGGCCACGCTTTACGCGTAATCAGTCGGAGAAGTACGAAGCGCGCGTCTCATTAGTTGAAGTCGTTGAGAGTCCTTCGCTGTTCTTCAAGGGCATGGCAGGGGCGCGTATTCCGGTCGCTGTTGCGCACGGTGAAGGATTCGCTAATTTTTCCAGACAGGGCGATGCAAAGAGTGTGCTGACAGCCGCGCGGTTTGTCGATCATTACGGTGCTGCAACCGAGCGCTACCCATTTAATCCAAATGGAAGCCCCGAGGGCTTGACGGCAGTGACGACAGCCGACGGCCGGTTTACGGTGATGATGCCGCACCCAGAGCGCGTTACCAGAAATGTGATGCTGTCTTGGTCGCCAAGGTCATGGGGCGACAAGGATTCCTCTGGCCCTTACACACCCTGGATGCGGTTCTTCCAGAACGCGAGAGCCCATTTAGGGTAACCCGCGCTATCGTATAACCACGCTTTGCGCCCGGAGCTATTTGTATGCGTCTTATCCACACTGCGCTTACCTTCGACGATGTGTTGTTGGTTCCTGCCTTTTCCCAGGTGCTACCGCGTGACACCTCACTCGTGACCCGCCTGACCCGGAATATTTCACTAAATATCCCTCTCGTCTCCGCTGCGATGGACACTGTTACCGAATCGCGCCTCGCCATTGCCATGGCACAAGAGGGCGGCATCGGGGCATCCACAAAAACTTAACGGCTGATCAGCAGGCTAAGGAAGTTGCACGCGTCAAACGACACTAGTTTGGTATCGTGATTGATCCGATTACGCTGACGCCCGATATGACCGTGCGCGATGCAATTGCATTGCAACGTCAACACGGAATCTCAGGCCTGCCGGTTGTGCAACACGGCAAGGTCGTCGGCATCGTTACCAACCGAGACCTGCGCTTTGAAGATCGTCTCGATGCATTGATTAGCTCAATTATGACGCCGCAAGACCGGCTCGTGACCATGAAAGAAGGCGCGACGCTTGCGGAGGCCCAAACGCTCATGCATAAGCACCGTCTTGAGCGCGTGCTGATTGTGAACGATGCGTTTCAATTGCGCGGTTTGGCGACAGTGAAGGACATTGTCAAAAACACCGAACATCCTGCAGCGTGCAAAGATATTCACGGGCAGCTTCGCGTTGGCGCAGCAGTCGGTGTGGGCGATGGCACTGAAGAGCGAGTCGAAAAGCTCGTTGCCGCCGGTGTCGACGTCATCGTGGTCGATACGGCCCATGGGCACTCGTCAGGTGTGATCGAGCGCGTTCGTTGGGTCAAGACTAACTTCCCAAAAGTAGAAGTTATTGGTGGAAATATCGCGACGGGGGATGCTGCGCGTGCATTATTGCAAGCAGGTGCAGACGCGGTCAAAGTAGGGATTGGTCCGGGCTCCATCTGTACAACCCGAGTTGTCGCGGGTGTTGGTGTGCCGCAAATTACAGCGATTTCTGAGGTTTCTAAGGCACTTGAGGGTACAGGTGTGCCGCTGATTGCAGATGGTGGCGTGCGCTCTGGGGCTCAAAGGGATCATCCTCTCTGGTAGTCACGGCTCAGCCTATGACGATAGCTCGCTCAAGGTGTCAGAGGCTGTGTTCACACTTGGCGTTCCAGTGCTTGGTATTTGCTATGGTATGCAGGCGATGGCACACCAACTCGGCGGCACGGTTAGTCACGCAGACCACCGTGAGTTCGGGTACGCAGAAGTTCGTGCCCGTGGCCATACGTCACTCCTAAAAGATATCCAGGATTTTGTCACCACCGAAGGGCATGGCATGCTTAAGGTGTGGATGAGTCATGGGGACCAAGTCACCAAGCTGCCAGAAGGTTTTAAGGTCATGGCATCGACGGATTCCTGCCCGATCGCTGGTATGGCAGACGAAGCCCGGCGCTTTTAT
>CAMCWG010000215.1 GCA_945882005.1 Bordetella parapertussis | reverse complement strand
ATAAACACACGGGGCTTGCCAGGGATGTTTGCGCCCACGTACCAAGAATTAGCGAGGGGGTATAGCGTCGAGTCACCGACCTCGTTGACGTGCTGCACCCATTTCTCCTCAGCGTCGCGATCTGCCTCGATACGATTCAAGCCTTGGCTCTTCACATGTTTCAGTAGATCGGTGATCCAGTCAACGTGCTGCTCAATCGCCGCAATCATGTTGGTCTTGACCGATGGGCTGCCCGGCCCCGTAATGATCATCATGTTTGGGAAGCCGGCGGTCATGATGCCTAGATATGTTTTAGGCCCATCTACCCACTTGCTGCGCAGATCCGCTTCGCCATCCACCCGAATGTCGATGTCCAGCAGTGCACCCGTCATCGCATCAAAACCGGTCGCAAAGACAATCGCATCAAATGCATACTCTTGCTCGGTCGTCTGTATACCGTTGGCCGTAATCTGAACAATTGGATTCTTTTTTATATTGACCAGCGTCACGTTATCGCGGTTGAAGGTCTCGTAATAATTGGTATCAAGCGGCAAGCGTTTCGTACCGATGTAGTGGTCATTCGGAATCAAATCCGCAGCAACAGCAGGATCCTTCACAATCGTACGGATCTTGTCGCGCACAAACTCGCAGACTGTTTCGTTAGCTTCTTTGCTCGTCAGTAAATCCTTGTAGGCGTACAGAAAGCTGATGTTCCCACCGGTTCCCCACTTCTTTTCAAAGCTCGCGAGACGGGCCTCCGGCGTATCCTCGAGTGCAAGCTTTGTTGGAGGCGGGAAACCAGCAATACCGAAAGGAGTCTTCAACGCCTCTTTGCGCCACGCAGGATATTTTTCCTTATGTGCCTTTACCTCATCAGGCGTAAGGACACGATTAATGGCCGGGACAGAATAGTTTGCTGAGCGCTGGAAAACATGGAGGTGCTTTGCTTCCTTCGCAATAATTGGTATGGATTGAATCCCTGAGGCACCCGTGCCAATAATCCCTACGCGCTTACCCGTGAACTCAACCTTTTCATGTGGCCATTGACCGGTGTGATACCACTTACCTTTGAAGGAATCCAAGCCTTTGAAATCCGGGACTCGGGGTAACGAAAGGTTTCCGGATGCCATGATACAAAACTGCGCCTCAAGCACCTCGTTTGTATTCGTTGTGACTTTCCAGACGTTTGAGGAGCGAAAAAAGACAGCTGATGTGACACGCGTATTGAACTGAATGTCCCGTCGCAAATCGAAGCGATCAGCGACGTGATTCGCATACTTTAGGATTTCAGGCTGCGTGGCATAACGCTCGGGCCACTCCCATTCTTGCTGAAGATCTTCAGAAAACGAATAGGAATACTCAAGACTTTCAACATCGCAGCGCGCCCCTGGGTAGCGATTCCAGTACCAGGTTCCCCCGACACCATCCCCAGCTTCGAGTACCCGCGCGCGCAAGCCGAGTTGCCGCAAGCGATGCAAGGTGTACATGCCGGCAAAACCGGCTCCGATGACGATTACGTCGTAGCGAGATGAGCTTGCGGCTGCTTGCATCATATTTAGCTGTCCCCTTTGTATTTATTTTTACCTGTACTTTTTATTGCGGCTTGATACCAGCCGCTTTGATGACGACGCTCCACTTGTCTAGTTCAGCTGCTAGATGGGTGGACAGATCTTTTGGTGTCCCACCAAGCGGCGTGGCGCCAATATCCGCAAGTTTCTTCTGAAATGCGGGATCTTTCAAAATCTTGTTTACTTCAACATTCATGCGCGCAATGATCGCGGGCGGTGTGCCGTGCGGCGCTAACAAAGCGAACCAAGTCGAGGACATCAGTTTGGGATACCCTAACTCTGCAGTGGTGGGCACACCAGGCAAAGCAGGCGAACGCGTTGGCGACATGACTGCGACAGCATTGACCTTACCCGCTTTGACTTGACCTGCGATACCGGGAATCAACTGAAACATTAATTGAATTTCGTTTGCGATCAGATTGGTGGTTGCCGTTCCGGGCGCGTTGTACGGGACATGCACCATCTTTGTTCCTGTCTCACGCATAAACAGTTCACCTGCTAAATGCATGGAGCTGCCGATTCCAGTCGAGCCGAAATTCAGCTTTCCGGGATTCGCCTCTGCGTACGCGATGAACTCTTTCACCCCTTTAGGAGGTAATGTCGTGTTCAGAACCAAAATATTCGGGACATCACAAATCAGGGCGATCGGATCAAAGTCTTTCTGGGGGTCGTAGGCGATCTTGGCATACAGATTCGCATTCACAGCCAAGGTACCCGCCCAAGAAAACAAAAACCGATAACCGTCCGGTGCAAACTTGGCAGCGGCTGCCGCGCCAATATTGCCGTTAGCGCCTGGACGATTGTCAATCACGATGTTGGTTTTTAAATTAATCGCAAGCTGTTCAGCCAACATACGCGCAATAGTGTCCCCCGTGCCACCACCTCCGGGTGAAGGAACAGTCAACTGAATTGGCTTACCCGCGGCGGGCCAATCGCTCGTTTGGGCAAAGGTTGACGCAGCACAGAAGATTGTTGCAAGCGAGGTAATAACACGTAAGGTTTTAAGCATGATCAACTCTCTGATTAAGAAGATTCTTTAGAAGGAAATACCGGCTCACCCAGATTCAACATCAAGCGATTCGCCCAAGCAAAAATTGCAACAGAGTGAATGAGATCCAAAATCTCGGGGTCAGTTAATCCAGCGTCCTTGAGCTTTTCAATGCTTTGCGCATTTACTTCGCCAGGATTCGCTGTCAACTCGATTGAAAAATCAACGATGGCGCGTTCACGCGGCGTTGTGCCCGCACCTTGCGGCTCGTTGAAGACTTCAATAATGGCGTCCTGCGTCTTAGCCAATTGTTCGAAGCGTTGCGCGTGGACAGACGCACAATATACGCAACCGTTGATACGCGAAACAACCGTCGCACCCAACTCACGCTCGGCACGGGGCATCCCGCCTGGAGCATACATAATCGCGTTGAACGCAACAGACCGCTGTTTCAGAATCTCTGGCTGATGTACTAAAAATAGGTAGTAGTCTGACACCTTCGCTTTGGGGTGACTCTCTTCAAGCACCGCCATCTGCTCAGGTGTTGCCGTGTCAAGCGAGACTACATCTAGCCAGGCCTTCCATCCTAGCGTGTCATTGGTGAAGCCTTTAATATCGATGGGTGCGCTCATGCTGCTTTCTCCAGGGCCTTCATCGCTTTCAGTCCCGCAACCAATCTCACTTGATACGACACAAAAGCAATCAGCTGCGCGAGTGTCACCACCTCAGGCGTCGACAGTCCAGCCTGAGGTAGTGCGAGTAGTGCCTGGCGATCTGCTTTGACCGGATCAGTGATTAAGGTGTGCGTAAACTTAAGAATTGTGTGCAGTCTGGGGCTTTGAATATTCTCTAGCGCACCCGCAGAAACAAAGTCGATAATTTCCGCATCGGCACCTAAACGAATGAGTCGCTCGACATATTCTTTAGTCAGCTCTGGCGCAGGCGTTAGCACACAGGCAAACAGCGCGACATATAGACGCTCGGTGACCGTTAAACCATCCAGCGCGGGGTCAAAGAGTCCGTTCTCACTGCCCTGCGTCGCCGCAACGACCTTGTCTCGCTGATGACGCACCTGATACGTTTGATCCTCTGTGGTCAAACCGACCAAGCGATCGACTGTGTCCGTTTGTTTCGTATCAACCATAGTTGCTCCTTGAGTTAATTTTTCTTTGGTACTGCCGGTGTCCATTCATCACCAAGCAATTCAGGCTCGTCATAGCGTTGCATGCGCGCATAGTGTTCGTCAATATCCTCGCGATAGAAGTGCGCTGCAATACCCCGGGCAAGACGTTTAGCACCATCACTTATAGCGGGAATATCCCCGGAAACGGTCCCGTGCGTCAGCGCGGCGGGGTAACAAAAGCAATGAATCCGGTCCAGACCCGGGCACTGCCCAGGATTGTTTTCTTTGAACTCAAAGGCGGACCCAAGATCGGGCGAGTCAATCATCTCCTGACCACCCGGTTCAGACAGCGTACTCAAGCGATCGCCCCAAGATAAAACGTTCGGTGCGATGGCTGCGTACTCAGGGCGCTTCCACCAGTCAATCACGAAGCCCGTTGAGAAAATCACGAAATCAAGCGCAAAGGCCCCTTTCGTCGTGTGCACCACAAAGTCTTTGTCGAAGACCTCAAAGCGCCCTAACGCACAGCCAAAGTTAAAGCGCGCGTTCTCAAACTTCGACACCCTCTGTGTGCTGCCACGTGGTGGAGGCACTTGCTGGGTACCGAGGTAATGCCGAATACGCCATTTCCATTTTTCAGGGAGGCTCATGAAACCGTGCACCATACCGGCATTACCTGCACCTTTACCCTTATTGATACGCGGCAAATCGTCACGACGTACCAGCATATCTACACTCAGTGCACCAGCCTCAAGCGCAGTTGCCGCGCTATCCATCGCAGAGGCGCCTGCCCCGACGACAGCGACACGCTTGCCTTGCAGCCTCGCGTAGTCCATGGCGTCAGAGGAATGTGCCCAGAACTGACGGGGTAAGGTCTTTGCGATGTCAGGAACATAGGCGCCACCTAGGCCATCCCTACCAGTGGCCATCACTAATCTGCGCGCGTATACAACTTGCCGACCCTGGGGCGTATTGATTTCTAGTTCAACGCACTGATCACTGCGTGGCGTGACGCGAATGACGTCGTGCGCATTGCGAATATCGAGTGACAGCACGCGACGATACCAACGTAAGTAGTCCATCCATTGCGTGCGTGGGATTTTGTCTAGTGCATCCCATTGCTCGCGGCCAAACTGGGCTTCGAACCAAGCGCGAAAAGTTAAGGCTGGCAATCCGAGCGCAGGCCCTGTGAGTTGCTTCGGAGAACGAAGCGTTTCCATGCGCGCAGTAGTTACCCAGGGGCCTTCGGACCCCGTCGGTGCGCGATCATAGATGACCGCTTGAACGCCAACCATCCGCAAGGCCGCCGCCGCAGCCATGCCAGCCATACCACCACCAATGATGGCAACCTCTAACAAAGGCTGGCCATCCTGCAAACGCTCAACTACCCAGCGCTTAGCTGGCATTTCAAG
>CAMCWG010000214.1 GCA_945882005.1 Bordetella parapertussis | reverse complement strand
GGAGCGCTAACCGACCGTATTGGCCGCCGACCCATGATTTGGATTTCGATTCTTGGTGTGCTGCCCTTCACGATGGCGATGCCCTATGCAGACCTGTTCTGGACTGGCGTCTTGACGATCATTATCGGCCTCCTCACTGCCTCCGCATTTCCGGCCATTCTGGTCTATGCCCACGAAGTACTGCCTGGTCGCGTCGGTTTCGTCTCAGGCATGTTCTTTGGTTTTGCGTTTGGCCTAGGTGGACTCGGCGCAGCAATCATGGGCGGTTTAGCTGACGCCTACGGAATCACGACGGTCTACCAAATTTGCTCTTACTTGCCCGCAATAGGCGTCGTCGCTTGGTTCTTGCCTGACATCACTCGCGAGCGCCAAGGTGCGTAACAACCTAACTCTTTCTTTCTACTCATCAAAATAGGGACACATCATGTCTGTACATAACCTCAATACAAAACAAAACATTGATGCAATCCGACAAGCCAAAATTCATCTGGCCGCTGCGAACCGCCTCGCCGTCCTAGACGATCTGCATGAAGGCATCGACAATCACTTCACGATGATTGTGCCGGGACACAAAGACCGTTACCTGATTCTCCCCTTTGGACGTCACTGGTCAGAAGCTCGCGCGAGCGACATGATGATTTTCAACGAAAAAGGTGAAACACTCGAGGGAGAGGGTGTCGTTGAATTGTCAGCACAATGTATCCACGGCCCCATTCACCGCATTACTGGCGCGAACGTCGTGTTGCACACCCACCAGAACTGGGCTGTGGCGCTCAATATGCTGGAAGACAACCGTCTTCTCGCCGCGAGCCAAACAGCTGCGTTCTATCACGGCATGATCGCATATGACGACACTTACACTGGAACCGCTGACTTTCTTGATGAAGGCGAAAGGTTAGCTGCTGCAATCGGCGACAAAAAAGTGTTGTTCATGAAAAATCATGGTGTCCTCGTTGTGGGTGACACCGTCGCGCAAGCCTACAAACGTCTCTATAAACTAGAGCGTATTTGCCGCGCACAAGTACTCGCGATGAGTACTGGCAAGCCAATTAAAATTTTATCGGAAGACGTCATTGCGGCCGTCAACCGTCCGGCACCTGATGACAGACATGACCGCGAGACACGCGATAATCTCTACTTCGAAGCGATGATGCGTGTATTAGATCGCGAACTACCTGGCTACGCTGACTAAGGCGGCAACACATCACTTTCAAACCGGAGCGAGCGGTGCATTCCAGGCCGCCTCCGGTATTGTGACGCCACCGCGCACACCCGGCTCGATCGTTCCATAGCGCTGCGCCCAGACCTCAGGCAAGGGACGCGCCTCGGGCGACGACAACCATAACCTTAAAAGGTGTCGTTTACGCTCGGGCTCAGCCCAATCCACAAACGCAGTGCGATCATGCAACAGCGTGTGATTGTGTACAAACTGCATGTCACCGGGTTCGAGCCGCATTAAGAAATTCAAGCGTGCGTCATTCGCCAACGCATCAAAGCAATCGAGCGCCTCAATATGCACTGGCGTCAAACGCATCGCATCGTCAAAGCGCTGTGCAGAATCAATATACTGCCGTTGGTAAATCGTCGACATCATCCCCGCATGCCAGGTAAACACTGGGATTTCAAAAAAGGGCTTTTGCCCCGAAGCGATTTCGCCGCGACGATCTGTGGCGATTGGATCAAAGAGCGCCACAGCCAACTCAGGATGATCACGACGCATCACGTTATAAATAGTATTTGACGAGACTAAAGCAGAGTCCCCTCCATTGCGCGCTTGCTGCAAGCAAACGAGCCCAACAATATCGCTGGAATCCGTATGGAAGGTTTGCCGGGCGTGCGTTTGATAAATCCTGACATTCGGATCATCGGCGCGTAGACCCATGTCAATCACGTGCCCGAGCACATGCCCTCTTGCGTTTTGTGGACGGGCGAAACCTAGATGTTGACCAATCCCAAAGAACACTGCCGCCGTGACAGGCTTAGACCACGTCGACACCGGCAAAGCCCGAAGTAACGCAAAACCCGCTCCGTGTATTAACGCATCATGTATGCGACGCAGCCGCACACCAAGCTTCGGCAACACAAAGTCTTGTCGTCGAATTTTACTGATGTCGTCAGATTTTTCTAAGTAAAGCTGTGCGGCGCGCTCGAGCTCTCGCAGCTCTTCATCATCCAGCGGATGTATCCATGAAGTGTCGGCACTTACGTGCGGACCTTGCCAGGCACTTGGAGACTCAATGATCGGAGGTAAGGATGATAATTGCAAAGAAACACCTTAATTGTGGATTACTCTACGGGCTCGACTTTCAGAAGTTTAAAGCCCTCATGACCGACTCGATATCAATATCTGCGATTATTTTAGTGACTGCTATTTTCATCTTGGCAGGCCTAGTCAAAGGCGTGATCGGAATGGGACTCCCGACGATTGCCATCGGGCTCCTGGGCCTTGTGATCGCGCCGGTTGAAGCCGCAGCAATGCTTGTGCTTCCTTCGCTCATCACAAACGTTTGGCAACTGATCGCAGGCCCAAATTTTCGGGGCTTACTGAAGCGGTTTGGCACTCTACTTTTGGGGATTTGCCTTGGGACTCCGTTTGGCGTGAGCTTCATTGTGTTTGGCAATACCGACATCGTCACTGCAGTGCTGGGTGCTGTGCTTGTCTGTTATGGGCTGTATGGCCTGAGCTCTGCCAAAGTCCACATATCCGCCCACACCGAACGCTGGCTGTCGCCCGTGACAGGTGTTGTGACGGGTGTTCTGATGGGTGCGACGGGCATCTCGGCACTCCCAGTCGCGCCTTACTTCACTTCGTTAGGACTCAAAAAAGACGATCTGATACAAGCGCTGGGCCTATCTTTCACCATCTCGTCCTGTGCGCTCGCCATCGGCTTATTGGTAACCGGCGAGTTTCACGTGGCTGTTGCGACAACCTCTTTGTTGGCCCTTATCCCAGCCTTCATAGGTATGTTTATTGGCCAAGCCTTACGCCAACGCATCGCGCAAGAGCAATTCCGCAAATACTTTTTTGTTACGCTGTTAGTGCTCGGCGGCTACACGACTTATCGCGCAATGCGCTTGCTGATCTAAAGCCTGTGTAGTCCGCCGTTGACCTTCAAACTGCTATTTACCGGCAGGCTTGTAGTCTTTGGGGCGAATCATTTCAAACAGTGTATTGACCTCAACATAGTCACCCTGATAACCGCAACGGCCAAGTGGGCGCGCGGCTGCCGTATCAAAGATTCCGTTCTTCAGAAATGCGGGATTGATATGCACACCAATCACCTCACCTAAGGTGAGCCATGTATTAATCAACTCGCCCTTAGCGTTTGTGAGCTGCGTAGTATTGATTAATTTACATTCCAGGGCAGCTATCGCATTTTTGATGCGTGGTGGCTTCACGAGCGTGGAGGCCTCGGCATCTAAGCCCGCCAATTTCATTTCATCCACACCAGGGTCGACCGAAGCGGAGGTGATGTTCATCTCCTGCGCCATATCCGCACCACAAAAGTTGGCAACAAACTCGCCGGTCTCGTCGATATTGTTTACGCTGTCTTTGCGTACAAAGCTTGTACAAAAACCGATGATCGGTGGCGTCTCAGCAAACGCATTGAAAAAACTGTAAGGCGCTAAGTTGACCCGGCCTTGCTTATCGATGCTTGAAATCCAACCAATCGGGCGCGGCGCCACAATTGCTTTGAACGGATTATGCGGCAGGCCATGGCCTTTACTGGGTTCATAAAAATAATCGCTCACAGCAGTCCTTTTTATCGGGAATCGAGCGGCGATTTTGGCATATTTCAAGACTAGAAATGCATTGTTGCGATGCAGCAGAGCAAATGACAGGCAAAGGAGGGCGCAAGATAATAGAATCAGGTATCAGCGTAGCCCATGCCGCGCTTTGCACATCGACACATTTAACCGAGCAAACACCATGGAAAGAAAAGTCAACGACCTAGGCGGTCAACACGCAGGTCCGGTCTGCCTAGACGAGCACCCTAGTACGCTCCACGAGAAACGTGTGGATGCACTACAAAAAATACTCTCTGGTCCGAAGCTCGGCGTGTTTACCAGCGATGCAATGCGACGCGCGATTGAGTCCAATACCGCTGAGGACTACAAAAGCATGCTCTATTACGACAAGTGGATTCGCGCCGTGCGAGATCTCATTGTCGAACAGCAACTCGTAACTGCGAAAGAGATCGATGACCGTGTCGCC
Source organism: Bordetella parapertussis (assembly GCA_945882005.1). GTDB lineage: Bacteria > Pseudomonadota > Gammaproteobacteria > Burkholderiales > Burkholderiaceae_B > Zwartia > Zwartia parapertussis_C. The sequence goes on along the minus strand of CAMCWG010000214.1, from coordinate 866 downwards.
GAACTGCGGCTACGCCTAGCAAAGACGGGGAAACTATGAACGCACTCCCCCCTCGCGCAGGACACGCACTCCCGCTTGGAGCCGCGGTACGCATCAGCAAGCAACCTCCAGAAGCACACTGTCGCACCCCGTTCTACTTGCGTGGCGCGAAAGGCGAAATAGCTGAGGTACGCGGTCTCTTTCGGGATCCCTCTCTACTCGCTTTTCACAAACCCGGTTTACCGATGCGTATTTTGTACCGCGTGAAATTCAAGCAAATAGATGTTTGGCCAAACTACGCTGGCAGCGAAAACGACACAGTCGTTGCTGACATTTACGAACACTGGATCGAACCTGTTGCAGGAGAAACAAAATGAGCGGGCCACATCACCACGATCACGATCACGACCACCATCATCATGATCACGACAAACCGCACAGTCACCCGCACTCACCGCCCGCACCAGACGACGATGATGGGTACGATCGGTACGAAGTGCTGCTGCAAACAGCAATACGTGAATTGCTAGATGAGAAAGGCATTATCAGCGCTGAAGAACTGCACCGACAGATCGACTATCAGGACAGTCTGACCCCAGCTATTGGTGGAAAGATCGTCGCCAAAGCCTGGAGCGAACCAGACTTCAAGAAGAAGCTTTTGGCCGATCCACTCAAAGCAATCAACGAGTCTTTTGAGTTAGACATCACGACACCTCTCGACCTCGTTGTTTTGGAAAATACGCCGACAGTCCATAACGTTGTTGTCTGTACACTTTGCTCGTGCTACCCACGCATGCTCTTAGGTATTCCGCCCGCTTGGTACAAGTCGCTGGACTACCGTTCGCGCGTGGTCGTCGAGCCTCGAAAGGTGTTGGCAGAGTTCGGCA
>CAMCWG010000213.1 GCA_945882005.1 Bordetella parapertussis | reverse complement strand
CTCGAGAAGCTGCGCGCGCAGCTTCTCGATGCCTTCAGTCATATCGGCTGCAGTTTCTATCCCAAGTGTTATCCGGGAATGAATCCGCTCAGGCACAAACCCGAGGATGTGTTTATAGTTTTCTTCGAGTGCGTCGATTTTTTGCTGAGTAGACATGTTGTGACTTGAATCCTACGTTGCGTTACTGCATCACGATCTTCGCCGCTTTTGCGATGGCTTGGTTATCTTCGAAATCCTTTTTCACATACGCCGCAAAAGCGTTGCGGTCCAGTGTGATGATATCGACGCCAAGGCTGTTAAAGCGCTCTTTGACACTTGCTTGCTGCAACGTTTGTCGCAGGGCCGCAGAGAGTTTTTCTACGACCGCCGCCGGCATACCGGCTGGTCCGAAAATGCCGGTGTAGGTCACCATATCGAAATCCTTGATACCTAATTCCCCAAACGTAGGAACGTTAGGCAAGAGCGGCGAACGGGTCTTGCCAGTCTGAGCGAGTGGAATGATTGCGCCACTTTTTATATGAGAAATCGAGGCGGTGAGCTGGTCCATCATCGTTTCGATCTGTCCACCGACCAAATCAACCAGTGCTGGGCCGCTTCCTTTGTAAGGAATGTGGTTGAGTTTGACTCCCATGCGCAAGGCAAGCATTTCGAGCGCCAAGTGTTGGCTCGAACCGTTCCCGGCCGAGCCGACAGAAATTTGCTCCTTGCCTGCCTTTGCTTTCGCGGCAAAGTCAGCAAAAGACTTTATGTTTCCTTTGGCTGTGGCGCTCAGAACGATCGGCACAGCATGGATAGGCCCGATAACAGTAAGGTCTTTGACGGGGTTGTAAGGTGGTGCGGCGACCAACGCTGGCGCAACAGACACCGATCCGCTTGAGCCGAGCAGTAGGGTGTAGCCATCTGGTGTCGATTTCACGACGCCTGTTGACCCGATAAAGCCACCGGCCCCAGGTTTATTCTCGACGATGACTTGTTGACCAAGTATTTCAGCGAGCGATGGCGCAACGGCGCGTGCGGTGATGTCTACGTTGCCACCCGGAGCCCAGGGCACGACGAGTTTGATCGGCTGTTTGGGGAAGTCTTGCGCCTGAGCCAGAGGCGATTGAACGAGGCCCAGTAAGGCAACGGTCAGTGTCAAAATAGGCAGTTTTTTTGTCGGTTTCATTCTTGGCTCCGGTCTTATGGTTTTCAGTGCATGCACTCATATTGAGGATGCCTTAGACTATTGGTTTTGCTTAAATGTGGCAAGAGATTTATCGCCATAGTGTGTGCTATGTTACAGCGCAAATATCGCGCTGGAAAACGTTGCCCAAATGCTGGGCATCCCCCCGGAACAAGGACTGAATGTGAATACGAACGTCAATGCTTTTAATCCCACTGCAAACGGGGTGTATCTGATTACTGTCACGCCTTTCAAAGATGGGGGCGAGCTTGATCTGGCAAGTACCGATCGCATGGTGGATTTTTGCCTTGAGCGTGGTGTGACGGGCCTGACGATTCTCGGCATTATGGGCGAAGCAACCAAACTGACTGCTGAGGAATCTCGTGTTTTTGTGAAACAAGTTCTCGCACGCGTAAAAGGCCAGGTGCCTGTGGTCGTGGGTGCGTCTGCCGCAGGCTTTGCTCCGATGGGTGAGCTCACGAAAAGTGTCATGGATATGGGGGCTTCGGGTGTGATGGTCGCTCCCGCTGCCGGCTTGCGCACGGATGATCAGATCAGCAGCTATTTTGATATGGTCAACGAGACCTTGGGATCTGATGTTCCATGGTGTTTACAAGACCATCCAACGTCGACGGGCGTGCAGATGTCGACCGCGGTTGTGATGCGTATTCTTAAAAACTCACCCCGTTGCGTGATGCTCAAGCACGAAGACTGGCCTGGTTTGGGGAAGTTGTCTGCTGTATGCCAGGCAATCCAAAAAGGCGATTTGCAGAAAATTTCTATTCTGACTGGTAATGGTGGCGGTCTGTTCTTGCCCGAAGAGCTTGTGCGCGGAGCTAATGGTGCAATGACTGGCTTTGCTTATCCAGAGATGATGGTTGATGTTTGCAAGGCTTTCGCAGCCGGTGACGTCGAGCGTGCCTTCGACATCTTTGACTGTTATTTGCCCTTGGCGAAGTATGAGCAACAGGCCGGCGTCGGACTTGCCGTGCGTAAGCATATTCTTGCCCAGCGCGGCGCGATTGCCTCTGCTGCCATCCGTAAGCCTGGTCCTAAACTGAGTGCGCAAGATGTTGCAGACATTGCGCGTCTCACTACGCGCCAAGAAAAGAAACTTGCCGCGTTGAAATAGTACGGTTTGTGCACTTTATATATTTCTCTTCTCTCACTTAACGCATCCGGAGACCCGACATGGTCAATATGCAACTCGATCCAAAAGTAAAAGATATCCTCGCGGGAATCTCTACGGCAACACTCACGACGGTGCTGCTGAAAAAAGGTTTGCGCAACGTTTGGATGCGCGGCACGAAGCCCATCCGTACTGGCCAGCCACGTTTGGTAGCTCGCGCGTTCACTCTGCGCTTTGTACCCGCCAGAGAGGACTTGGCAACGCCAGAATCGTGGTCGTCACCGAAGTCGACACGCGGTGCGATTGAAGACATGCCTGAGGGTTGTATCGCTGTCGTGGATTCGATGGGTGTTCAAGATGCAGGTATTTTCGGCGATATTCTGTGCGCGCGCATGGCGAAGAAAAATGTTGCTGCGCTGGTGACGGACGGTGTCGTGCGTGACTTGGCTGGTGTGTTGGGTACTGGTTTGCCGGTTTGGTGTTCCGGCGCCGCTGCACCACCCTCTGTTGCTGGTTTAACTTTTGTTGATTGGCAGCAGCCGATCGGTTGCGGCGGCGTTGCTGTGTTTCCTGGTGATGTCGTGGTGGTCGATGATGATGGCGCTGTGTTGATTCCAGCCGCCTTACTTGATGATGTTGTGGCAAGCGCCGCGTCGCAAGAAGCCTTGGAAGTGTGGATTATGTCTCAGGTTGAAAAAGGCTTGGCACTCCCCGGGTTGTATCCGCCAAATGCAGAGAATTTGGCTCGCTACAAAGCCGACACTGGCCAGAAATAATTAGCTGTTAATTGTGTTATTTGGCGAAGCGAAAGCTTCGCCAAAAAAAGACCAACACACTTGCGATCGTAAGGGTCGCAAAAATGTACTGAATAGGTTGTGCGAGTTTGAAGTCGATCTTTGTTGTGAGGAGCATGTAGGCGCATAGTCCGGCTCCAAGCCCGATTAGCCTCATCAGCCAAGAGGTGCTTTCAAATAAAATATCGGGCATGCGGTTGCTGAAGTGTCCGCCAAGAATTCCACCAAATATACCGAGCGCTGCCCCGGCAAATACATCGGAAGGCCAGTGGGCGCCGAGTGCGATGCGCGCTAGTCCACCAAAGGTCGCCAAAATAAATAACCAGAAAAAAGGCCTACGGTGCTTGCGGTCTATCCCAAAATAAATGCCGGACAATACCGCGAATGCGGTGAGCGTGTGTCCTGAGGGCATCGCAAAGGAAGTAAGGGGGCGTTCCAGAATATAAAAACTGGTGTGATCCAAGACGCCTGCTGGGCGAGGCATCTCAAGTACATGTTTCGGCCAGCGTGAAAGCGCACCGGCGATGGCACCACCGAAGATTGCGCTCGTCAACAGGCGTGGCGCAAATATTAAGAGCGGCGAGCACAGTGCAAAAACGCTCCAGCCGTTGCCAAGCATATTGAAGGCGACCCAAACCATGTCCGGCAGAACACGCGCGCTGTGGTTCAGGTAAAGAAATAAGCCAGGCTCTGGCGTAAAAAGCCAGCAAAGTAACCATAAAACTAAAGGTGCTAAGCACCACAGGAAATCTTTCTTTTGAATGGTGGCAATGCGCGATGCTGTGCCTGACCGCAAGTGCGTTGTCATGCACGTGACGCCGCAAATTGCACAATCATTTTTTGCATGACTTGTTCGACGGTAATCGCCCGCATACAAACATTATCTGAGCAAGGTGTTTTGCGGTGATTGGCGGCACTGACGCATGGTGAGCAGGCGAGTTGTGCTGTGATAGGAATGGATTTTCCCAGAGACCCATAGAGCGCTGGGGTTTCGGGTCCAAAGAGGACGACCGTATGTAACCTGGTAACAGATGAAAAATGACCAGGCCCCGAGTCGTTGGTCAGCATGACATCCGCGAGGGTATACAGAGCAGGTAGCTCTGCAAAACTGACTTGACCGGCGAAATTCAGGGCATTGGGTACCTTTGCACCTTGACGCACATTTTCGACGTAGGCGTGTTCCGAGGGTGATCCGGTAATGAGGATTAAACAATCGGGCCATTGCTTAACGAGCGCGATGATCAGCTTTGAGAAGCTCTCAGGGGCCCAGCGACGTTGCACTAACAGCTCACTGGCATTGGGGTTGACCAGAAGAAGCGGCTGAGCGCCATGCTGAAACGGGCATTGAGCCTCTTGCGCAAGGGCGTGAATGCGAGCGAGTACTGTTTGCTTGACCGTGGGTTCAATAACTGCCTGCGCAATTTGGATTGCAGAGTCTGGAATATTTATTTTGCTGTAAGGCTGCTCTGGCGCTAATGAGAACGCTGCGTGGATCAGGGACAAAAAGTTTTTTGCGATATGAATGTGGGGGTTGTAGTGCACTTTGTGCGTGAGCATCGTGCCGCGCCACAAGCCTTCGCCATGAAAAATGTGATAACCCACACGCTTGCGGGCACCGCATAGCCCGGTTAATAAGGCCGTGAAGCGTGAAAACAATTCAAGATCGATCACGGTGTCAATGTTGTGCGCCCGTGCTTGGAATAAGAATTTGATCGTGTCTCGCACTAAGGTGAATACCGAGCTCGAATCGATTGTAAAAATATTTTTTTCTGGAACCGTATTCAGTAAGGTGAGGCTGGCGCGATTGCTTTTGAAAATGAGGAAAAATATTTCTGCTCCGCGCGCTTGTGCATTGCGCATCGCGGGGTCAACGATGATGGCGCTACCCATTTCGGAGAGTTCAATAAACAGAAGGCGACGTGGCGCACCGGCTGGACCCTTAAGGAGTAGGGTGATCCAGTCCAGCAAGGCCACAATTGGGCTGAATAGAGCGCACAGTGGAACACCGACCC
>CAMCWG010000212.1 GCA_945882005.1 Bordetella parapertussis | reverse complement strand
GACCCGACTTCCAGCCCATGACGCGACGAATCATCGGCGAGACGGCATATGAAATCACCATCGGTCGCTTGAATAATGCGGTTTCGAGCGTTGCGGTGCCGCTTGCCACTAGAGCGGCATCGCAAGCCTCTAGTGCAACCCACGCCGTTGGATCTGTTTGCACACCAGCTTGCGTTGCGGACAATAGGATCTGCAAATTATTCACTGGATACGAACTAAGTGCAGCTTCGAATTCAAGCTTTCTAGCTTGATTAACCATGGGAACAACAAAATGCAGTGAGGGATCACGCTGCTGCATTTGCTGGGCGGCCTGCAAGAATCTTGGAGCGATCAAACGCACTTCCGACGAACGACTACCAGGCAAAATCGCAATCACCCGGGCATGCTCTGTCAGCCCAAGGCGTTGCCTGGCTGCTGAGCGATCAGGCACGAGCGGGATGGCATCGGCGAGTGGATGCCCAACGTAGGTCACCGGAATACCCTCTTTTTTATAGATGGCTTCCTCAAAGGGAAAAAGAACCAACATATGCGAGACCGATTCGCGTATGTGCTTGATGCGCTCGTAGCGCCAAGCCCAAATAGAGGGCCCAACAAAATGCACCGTCGGAATCCCCGCGCGCTTTAAACGGTGCTCGAGTCTGAAATTGAAATCTGGTGCGTCAACGCCAAGAAACAACTGAGGTGGCTCGCGAAGCCATCGCGACTTCACGTCGTGATAAATCCGAAATAAAGATGGGAGCCGCTTTAGTGCATCAACATATCCAAAGACTGTCAACGCATGCATCGGATGCCAAATATCCATGCCCTGCGCACTCAGGTTCGGGCCGCCGATACCTTCTGGCCGCATACTGGGATCTCGTTGCGACAGCCCAGCGAGTACTCGAGCGGCGATCAGATCCCCTGACGGTTCCCCAGCCACCAGCCCAAGTCGCCACGTCATGGGCGGATAATGCCTCTTGTGCTTGCAGCAATGAACGCGAGTAGAGGCTCGATGGCCTCAGCCACTGCTGGCTCGCTCTTTTGTCGAGCGCGCAGCTCATCACAAGCATCACTCAGCGCGAGACCGCGCCGATAAATGATCTTGTACGCGTCACGCAACGCCGAAATGGCCTCTGGAGAAAAACCTCGACGCTTTAGCCCTTCGGCGTTGATCCCAACGGGAACACACGGATTGCCCGAACCCATTACATACGGTGGAATGTCCATATGCAAAGCACTTTGGCCACCGGTCATGCTGTGGGCACCGATACGCCCAAACTGATGTACGGCCGCCAAACCACCCACGATCGCCCAATCACCGATGTGAACGTGCCCACCCATCTGTACACCGTTTGCCAGAATGACATGGCTGCCTACCTGACAATCGTGCGCCACATGCACATAGGCCATCACCCAGTTATCAGAACCCAGACGCGTCACACCCACGTCCTGGACCGTTCCTGTATTGACGGTGACGTATTCACGAAACATATTTCTGTCGCCGATCTCAAGCCTAGTTGGCTCACCAGCGTACTTCTTATCCTGTGGGATTCCGCCTACCGAACAAAATCGATAAAACTGATTATCGGTACCGATGGTTGTATGCCCATCAATCACGCAATGAGACCCGACCACGGTATTCGCACCAATCTGAACGTGCGGACCGATTATTGAATAGGCACCTACGCTAACCGTGGGGTGCAACTTAGCTTGCGCATCTACCAGAGCAGTGGGATGGATTTGGGCAGACATTATTTTTCCAATGGTCTGATCGCACACATAAGTTTTGCTTCCGCCACAACATCGCCGTCAACGAAAGCCTTGCTCTGATATTTGCAAATGGTTCGCCCCAAGCGCTCGGCTTCAACCTCGATAATCAGTTGATCACCAGGCAATACGGGCTTGCGGAAACGCGCACCATCAATTCCGACAAAGTAATAGACGGCCTCGCCGTCTACGGGCTTTAACCCCGTCTCCTCAGCGAACGAAAAAATCGCAGCCGCTTGCGCCATGGCTTCGAGAATCAACACACCCGGCATCACGGGATGATGTGGAAAATGTCCCGTAAAGAATGGCTCGTTAATCGATACATTCTTGAGTGCCTTGATCGACTTGCCCGGAACCATATCCAGAACTCGATCAACCAGCAGCATCGGGTAGCGATGCGGAATTCGATCAAGGATCTCTTTAATATCGAGCTGTATCGCCATATTGATTTAACGCTTTAAGAGAGCGACGACCTAAAGTCATCGCGATTAATCGTAGCAAAACTATTCACGCTCGAGCGCACGCAGACGCTTACGCACACTCCAGAGTTGCGCAACGACAGCCGCGTTACGTTGCCACTCAGAATGTTCGCCAAAAGGAAATACCCCTGTGTAGCGACCAGGCTTAGATACGTCGTTCGTGATACCGGTTCCGCCAGAGACGTGTACGTCGTCACCAATCGTGAGATGTCCAGCGACCCCTGCAGCACCACCAATTGTGCAGCGTGACCCAATTACCGTTGAACCGGCGATTGCAGCGCAGGCAGCGATCGCTGTATGCGCACCAATCCGTACGTTGTGTGCGACCATGACAAGGTTATCGATTTTGACACCATCGTCGATCACAGTGTTTTCTAGGGCACCCCGATCAATTGTTGTATTGGCACCAACCTCAACGTCGTTGCCAATCACAACGCCACCAAGCTGGGGAATCTTCCCCCAAGCGCCTTTGGCCAGACTGGGGTCTGGCGCAAAACCAAAACCATCGGCACCGATAACAACCCCACTGTGCAAAATAGCGCGAGCACCGATTTGCACGCCCGAGTAAATCGAGACATGTGCATGAAGTCGACCCGACGCACCTATCGATACGTCATCACCCAAGACACAACCGGGCCCAATGTATGTCATTGCATCGATTTCACACCGTGCGCCGACCACAGCATTAGCCCCGACCGTCACACCGGCACCTAGCCTAGCCGTAGGATCGACCACTGCGCTGGGGTGCACACTAGGCTCACGCGCGGGCTGTATGGCCCACTCGAACCACTGCGCAATCCGTGCATACAGCAGATAAGGATGCTTGCAGACTACCCGAACAAACGCCGGAGGTGGCGACTGCGTTGCCAGATGCGCTTCAATTTCGGGAAGAACAATGACCGCACATGCTTTGGACCGAGCGAGATGCTCGAGATACTTAGCATGCACAATGAAGGAAATCTCTAATGGACCCGCACTCGACAGCGCACCGAGCCCCGCGATCTGCGGATCTACGTTGTGGTCACCACCGGCGACCACACTTTGCACCAACCCACCTGGAATGGCACGCAGCAGAGCCGATAAGGGAGGTGCTCGATCGGAGTCTAGCAATACCGGCATGCTCAGGCCCTTTAGTTACTTGCCAAGGGCTTGGATCACTTTGTCGGTGATATCAATGCGAGGACTAACCGTCACAGCATCTTGCAAGATCACGTCGTAATTTTCTTGCTCAGCGATACGCTTGATTGCTGCGTTAGCCTTCTCAACGATGGATGCAAACTCTTCATTACGACGGCGGTTGAAATCTTCCTGAAATTCGCGGCGCTTACGCTGAATATCCGCATCCAAGTTAGCCAACTCGCGTTGACGCTTATTACGATCAGACTCAGACAAGACAGGTGCATCTTTCTCGAACTTCTGAGCGAGATTGCGCAAGTTTGCAGCTAACTTTTGAAGATCATCGTCGCGCTTTTTGCACTCCGCTTCAATCTTGGTTTGCGCCGCCTTGGCCGGAATCGAGTCACGCAGAATCCGTTCAGTATTCACAAAGCCGATTTTGGAGCCTTGTGCCTGTGCCATCGAGCCGAATAACAGGCCAAGAACCAACAATCCGGCGCTCAATAACCAAAAGAGCCGGCTGCTACGCAGCTGAGCTTGTTTTGCAATCGCAACCTGAGCGTTTGAAAGATTTTTTACAGACATGATTCCATTTACACAGTAAACAAAATTGCAAGTTGGCATTGTGCCATTAAAAAACTTTACCCTGACTTAGAACCCAGTCCCGATCTGGAACTGAAACACCTGGGTGTTGTCACCAGCCTGAGCGTTAAGCGCCTTAGCAACCGACAGCTGTAAGGGGCCAATTGGCGAGATCCATGACAAGCCGATACCAGCCGAATAGCGCAACTGACTCCAATTAATCGACGTGTCGTTACCATAACCATCCGCACCGAAAACCTGACCACCGTCACCAAAGACATACCAGCGCAAGCTACGATCTTGTTGGGTGCCTGGGAAAGGGAGGTAAAGCTGTACGTTGCCGATCACGCGTTTGGAGCCACCCAAGTATGTACCCGTAAGCGGATCAATCGGACCAAGAGAGCTTTGCGAGTAACCACGTACAGTACCGATACCGCCGGCGTACACGTTCTTAATGATTGGGTATGGGAGATCACTGTAGCTCTTACCGTAGTCAAACATCGCATTAAATGCGATGGTGTACTCTCGTGACAAAGGTAAAAATAACTGCTGCTGCGCGCTCAGCAGATAATATTCAAGGCTTCCGGTGCCTACGTCTGCCTTGAGTCGCGTGAAGGATCCTTTGGTAGGTGCGAGAGCGCTATCACGGGTATCTTTCGCCCAACCAGTGTTCAAGATTGCTGCGGTCGTCGTGTCGCCGTAGTCACGTACGTATTCACGATACGCGATTGGAGAGTTTGAGTAGAGCCCGATTGTGTTGCGCTCAAGGCTCACACCTGCATAAATGCGATCAAACTCCGTGATCGGCACACCAAAGTTCAAACCCAAACCGCCGGTTGTAACCTGATACATACCTGGGTTGTTTGAGTATGGCGTGACAGTCCGGTAGTAGATTGAGCTCGTGCGGCTAATGCCGTCGTTTGTAAAATAGGGATCCGTGTGCGCAAGAACGGCCGTTCTGTTGTACTGACTCGTATTAAGGTTTAGGGTTAAGTTCGTTCCGCTACCGAAGACGTTATCCTCTGAAATACCAGCAGACAAGATAATCCCGTCAGCTTGCCCATAGCCAACGCCCAAATTGACCATGCCCGTCGGCTTTTCAGCAACAACAACGTTCACGTCGATTTGATCCGGCGAACCTGGTACTGGTTCGGTCGTAACCTTAACCTCTTTGAAATAACCTACTCGATCAAGTC
>CAMCWG010000211.1 GCA_945882005.1 Bordetella parapertussis | reverse complement strand
CTCGCCAAGAAGAATACTTTGACCGCGCACCATCACGGCAGAGTCAGGGCCTTCAAATCCTAGGTCAATACCTCGCTCAATCGCGATATCTACCCAGCGTAAGGTTTGCTCTTTCGCCAGTTCAACTACATTCATCGGCGGCATCGCAATTGAGTTTGGATTTTCGGCATTGGCCATCAACAACAACTGATTGACTAAACGGGTGGCACGAGCGGTGCCAGCGATAATTTGTTCAAGACTAACCTGCGTGTCGCCTGGTGGCGCGTTACGCATTGCGAGTTCGGCTTGCATACGTAAGCCGGCCAGAGGCGTTTTCAACTGGTGGGCCGCGTCTGCTACAAAGCGGCGTTGAGCTAGCATCGTTGAGTCAAGACGGGTTAGTAGATCGTTCATCGCGATGATGAGTGGGCCGATCTCACTTGGCGCCACGCGCACATCGATAGGAGAGAGGTCGTCGGGTCTGCGCGCGCGAAGACGTTGCTGCAGGGCGTTGAGTGGGGCAATGCCACGGGATAGCCCAAACCAAACGAGCAGTACCGCAATGGGGAGCACTACAAATTGCGGAATGATCACGCCCTTGATGATGTTGTTCGCCAACTCGGTTCTGCGGTCCATCGACTCGGCAGCGACAAGCAGGATCGGAGTGGTGCTTCGGGTGCTGAGATCGGTCCAAATGTACGCGAGACGAATCTCAAAATCATGCAGAGTCTGCGTATCGTAGTAAACAGTATTTGTCTTTGTCGATGCCTTGAGCTCTGGGGTCGGTAAGTCACCATCTCCGCCAATCAAATGGCCTTCAGGACTCATCGCCTTCCAAAAAATGCCGTCTTTTTCTCTCGTGCGCAGGGCTAACCGGGCCGAGGTGGACATCCGTAGCGAGACAATCCCTTGATCTGTTTCAATTTGCTGCTCGAGCACCTGAAGTGCGTTTGCTAGCGTGTGATCGTAAGGGACGTTGGCAAGGTTTTGTGCCACAACATAGGTGATGGCAATACTCATGGGCCAGAGCAAAAACAAAGGTGCTAGCATCCAGTCCAGGATTTCACTCAAAAGTGAACGCCTTGCAGGGGCAATGCTAGATGCGTCTGAGCTCGCTCGAAGCACCTCTAGCGCTTCGGGGTTTCCGCTAAGGTGTTGAGCTGTCACGAAGGTGCCGTTTCACGCTCAAGGCAGTAGCCGAGACCTCTCACCGTGGCGATCTTGACACCACTCGGTTCCAGCTTTTTACGCAAGCGGTGGACATACACCTCGATGGCGTTCGAGCTCACTTCATCGCCCCACTCGCAGAGATGGTCAACGATTTGCGACTTGCTCACCATCCTTCCGGTGCGTGTTAACAAAATTTCAAGCAAACTGACTTCGCGAGCAGAGAGCTCAAGCGCTTGCTGATCCACAGAAGCGACGCGACCAGTTTGGTCGAACTCCAAGCGGCCGTGTTTAAGAATCGTTCCGCCGCCGCCAGCGCCTCGCCGAGCAAGGGCCCGCACTCTTGCCTCGAGTTCTGAAAGAGAGAACGGCTTGGCCATGTAGTCATCGGCGCCACGGTCAAGTCCTCTGACGCGTTCTTCGATACTGTCTGCCGCTGTAAGAATCAAGACCGGAAGATGCGAGTTACGTGCCCGCAGTTTGGTCAGCACTTCGATGCCGGACATACGTGGCAGTCCGAGGTCTAAGATAAGCAGATCAAATTCTTGAGAAGACAGTGCTGAATCTGCAGCCACACCGTCACTGACTGCATTGACGGCATATCCGTTGTGACGCAACGACCGAGTCAGGCCGTCTGCCAGTATGCTGTCGTCTTCGGCGATTAAGATTCTCACTGTTTGATTTTTCGTATTCGAACCTAATTGTTTCGCGTTTATTCTGACACGCCGAGTCAGAGAATAAGCCGCACGTCCAGCTTGTCTCAGGGTAAGTCCTTAGTGATTTTCCCCCCAGGACGTTGATTGACACTGTTTATTTATACAGTATAATCTGATGTAATAATTTCGAGTCACTAAGGTTGCAGCACTACAGTCGCACATCTTTGCCGAGTTTGTATTCACCGTTACCAAGGATCCAGTCATGGACGAAAAATCACTTAAGCCCGGCTCAGCCGAAAAGGGCAAAGCGCTCGCAGCTGCACTTTCGCAAATCGAAAAGCAGTTCGGCAAGGGCTCGATCATGCGCTATGGCGACAATGAGGTCGAGCACGATATTCAGGTGGTATCGACCGGATCTCTTGGGTTGGATATCGCTTTGGGTGTTGGCGGGCTGCCCAGGGGCCGAGTGATTGAGATCTACGGCCCTGAGTCGTCCGGTAAAACTACCCTGACGCTACAAGTGATTGCTGAAATGCAGAAAGTGGGCGGTACGTGCGCTTTTATTGATGCAGAGCACGCGCTTGATGTGCAGTACGCATCTAAGCTCGGTGTCAATTTGACCGATTTGTTGATCTCCCAGCCGGACACGGGCGAGCAAGCACTTGAAATCACAGATGCATTGGTTCGTTCGAGCTCGGTTGACCTGATTGTTATCGACTCGGTTGCCGCCTTGGTGCCCAAGGCCGAGATCGAAGGCGAAATGGGTGATTCGCTCCCCGGCCTGCAGGCCCGCTTAATGAGCCAGGCCCTGCGTAAGCTGACGGCCAGCATCAAGCGAACCAACTGCATGGTGATCTTTATTAACCAGATTCGCATGAAGATTGGCGTCATGTTTGGCAACCCAGAGACCACGACAGGCGGAAACGCTTTGAAGTTTTACTCTTCTGTTCGCTTGGACATTCGCCGCATCGGTGCGATTAAGAAAGGTGAAGAGGTCGTTGGAAACGAGACACGCGTCAAAGTCGTCAAGAACAAAATTGCACCGCCCTTTAAGCAAGCTGAGTTCGACATCATGTACGGTGCTGGTATTTCACGCGAAGGCGAAATCATTGATCTCGCCGTGACGGCGGGCATTGTCGACAAGGCGGGTTCATGGTTCAGCTACAACGGCGAGCGAATCGGTCAGGGTAAGGACAACGTGCGTGAGTATTTGCGTGAGCATTCTGCAATGGCCATTGAGATCGAGAACCGCGTTCGTGAAAAGCTAGGTGTTGTGCCACGTGCGCCCGCTGTAGGTTCTGCGCCTGCTGCTGCCTCGAAGGCTAGCGCAAGTAAAGCAACCAAACTCGCGGCCGCCGAGCCCGACAGCGAGGATGACATCTAAGCTGCGCCCGGGTCTTTCCCTCAAGGCCCGGGCTGTTGGTTTGCTTTCTAGGCGGGAACACAGTCGTTTCGAGCTTGAAAAAAAACTGTCTCCTTTTGCCGACTCGCAAGAGGAGCTCGCCCGGGTTCTCGATGAGCTCTCTAAGACCGGGTGGCAGTCCGATGAGCGCTATACCCAGGGTTGGGTGCACCGCAAGGCTAGCTTGCACGGCACGGCAAGAATCGTCCAAGACCTTCGGCAAAACGGAGTCTCAGCAGATCAGATCGCCGAAGCTCAAGAACAGCTTAAGTTGACTGAGCTTTCGCGGGCTAGGGCCGTTTGGCAGAAGAAATTCGCTGATGTCCCGCAACCCGGGAACAATGCAGAATATGCAAGACAGGGACGTTTTTTGTTGTCGCGGGGATTCTCTAGTGATGTTGTGCGCAAGGTTTTAGGTGGGTGGGAACCTGCTGACCTGTAGCGTCAGGCTAGTCCTCTGCGCTATACTCCGTGGCTTTGCTGCATTGTGTCAAAAGATACACTAAGTTTGTATGCCACTCCCTAAATCAGACTGCCCGCGCAAGCCTATGCACAATCGCTCGATTCAGGTGCATTCCTTTGAGCGCGAAGACGGTCTGTGGGATCTTGAGGCGGAGCTTATCGACGATAAGTCGTATTCCTACACCAAGCGCAACGGGACCGAGCAGCCGGCGCATAAACCGTTTCATCACATGCATATCCGTATTACGATTGATACGAGCTATGAGATCAAGCAGGCCTTTGCCATGTACGATACTTCGCCGTTTGGCGAGCCTTGCACGTCTGTGACAGCAGCCTATCAAGACTTGGTTGGCATGAATTTGCTTAAGAGCTTTCGCCAGCAGGTCAAAGAACGTTTTGGTCGGACCGCTGGCTGCACGCATATGACCGAGTTGGCAACTGTATTACCCACGGCAGCGGTACAAAGTATGTCCGGTATGAAGCGCTCAGAGGCAGAGAACGCTGGGCGCAAGCCGTTTCAGTTGGGCGGCTGTCATGCATGGCGGCTCGACGGAGTCGTAACGAAAGAGCATTATCCCCAATGGTATGTGGCGGAACAAACACAGACCTCAACCTAGGCCCTGGTGCATAGCTTTTAGATGGTCAGGAATCGTAGTTAGTTTATTTGGACGGAAAGCAATCCCATGAAAATCCACGAGTATCAAGGCAAAGAGTTGCTAAGACAGTTTGGCGTGATTGTCCCTAAGGGCATTCCTGCATTCAACGTCGACGAGGCTGTGAGTGCCGCTGAAAAGCTAGGCGGTCCTGTTTGGGTCGTTAAGGCGCAGATTCATGCGGGCGGTCGCGGCAAGGGCGGTGGCGTCAAACTCGCGCGCTCTATCGATGAAGTTCGCAAGATCTCTTCCGAAATTCTTGGGATGCAACTGATTACCCACCAAACTAGCCCACAAGGCCAGAAAGTTCGGCGCCTGCTGATCGAAGAGGGTGCGGATATCAAGAAAGAGTATTACGTGGGTATCGTGACAGATCGCGGGACGCAACGCGTCTGCGTGATGGCCTCCAGCGAAGGCGGGATGGATATCGAAGAAGTGGCCGAGCATCATCCAGAAAAAATTCTGAAGGTTTTTGTAAACCCCGGCGCAGGATTGACTGATGCCGAGGCGAGCACACTGGCTCGCGGAATTGGCGTGCCTGAGGCTTCTGTTGGTAAAGCTGCTGCTGAGTTTCAGAAACTCTATAAGGCGTATTGGGATACCGATGCATCGTTGGCTGAGATCAACCCTCTGATTCTGACTGGGTCAGGCGACATCATTGCCCTAGATGCGAAATTTAACTTCGATAGCAACGCCTTATTCCGTCATCCAGAAATCGTTGCGTATCGCGATCTGGACGAAGAGGATCCAGCTGAGATCGAAGCGAGCAAGCATGAACTTGCTTACATTCAACTTGACGGCAACATCGGTTGATTGGTGAATGGTGCTGGCTTGGCGATGGCCACAATGGATACCATTAAGTTGTTT
>CAMCWG010000210.1 GCA_945882005.1 Bordetella parapertussis | reverse complement strand
TTGCTGACCAAAGGGCTTGATCGTAGCCGCCAAGTGGACTGCCGCGGTAGCCACTGATGAATCCCGCTGTGCTGACGCCGGCCGACGCATCACGGACTTGCTGCAGCATTGGCAACCTGACCAGGGCCTGCACTCCACTCATGAAGGCGCGCCCCGCAGGCTGGGTATATTTATCCTCTAGCGTTACTTTTGCTAGAGCTGCCTGGGATTTGCTTGTCAGCGGTGCATTCATGGTTGCCTATGAGCTAGCGTCAGCCTGGGTAAGGTGACTTTAAGCGTTGTTCCTTGTGCCCTTAAGAATACAATACACGGAATCCTAGTCTAAGACTCTTATGAGGCTTAGCGAGCATTGTTTATTTTGAGAGCCCTAATGAGCGACTTAACCTATTGGATTGTCCGACATGGTAATCAGGTTTTTATATCAACTGATCGTGACGCGGGAATCATATTTCCTCTAGCACGTGCCTCAGATTTTGGTGCGCCACAGCATTCTCTGTTGATTGGTGAGTGGCAGGGCAAACCTTGCTATGCCATCGACACAGACGAAATTCCCAGGCATTTTGTAGGGGAATTACGACCTGTGCGAAGCATCTTTGGCTCTGAGGGCGCGGAGGCGTTCGCGCTTGCCGGTCGTGCAACGCAGATGATAGATTGGCAAAAGAACCATCAGTTCTGTGGGCACTGCGGTACCCCAACAGTGATGAAAACCACCGAATTTGCGATGGAGTGTCCCGCCTGTCGCTTGACTGCGTACCCAAGAATATCGCCTGCAGTCATGGTGCTCGTTGAGCGTGGGAATGACTTATTGCTCGCGCGTAGTCCACACTTCAAGCCAGGTGTATTTAGTGCGCTAGCAGGTTTCGTAGAGCCGGGCGAAACGCTCGAACAATGCGCCGTGCGTGAAGTGCGTGAAGAGGTTGGCATTGAAATCACGAACCTTCGTTACTTCAAGAGCCAGCCGTGGCCATTTCCGAATTCGCTGATGATTGCCTATTTCGCAGATTACGCAGGCGGCACGATTACGCCAGATCCATCAGAGATCGAAGCGGCTGATTGGTTTTCTCGTGACGCGTTGCCATTGCTTCCAGATCCAGTCAGTATCGCCCGACAACTTATTGAGGCGGCGCTGAGCTAGACAGCGCCACTCTTAGTGCTGGTTTAGTACTGGTCAAAGATCCGCTGCAACTGCAGCGGGTCTTGCGTAACAGCCAACGCCATTCCAAGGAGTACGCGCGCTTTTTGAGGGTTAAGGTTATCGGCTTGCAAGTAGCCAGCTTCCTTAGATTTCGTTGGCGCAAAGGTGCGACCCGACCCTGCACGAGAGGAGATCACGACGCGTGCACCTGCTTTGACTGCAGCACGCATCGCAATATCCTCTTGTGGGGTGAGTAGGCCGGGCGCAAAAGCTGCTGCGACGATACCTTTGGCGCCGGCTTGCACAAAGGCATTGATCGCGGCGCCATCGTCACCCGCGTAGCTATAGGCGATATCAACACGTGGGAAAACGGACATCTTAAGAATATCAAATTCCGTATCGGGGTTGTGTCGCCGCGCGGGTTTGCGATAGAACACAACTCGATCGCCATCTGCGTGCCCAAGTACTCCAAAGTCGTGCGACACAAAAGTCTGCAGTCTGCCGTTAGAGCTTTTTGTGACTTCGCGTGCAGCATGGATCTCGTCATTGAGCGCAATCATGACTCCCATTTCTCGCGCTTCGGCGGTGCTCGCGATGCGCACTGCATTGAATATATTGAATCCCGCATCGGACGATAAGGCGCTTGCAGGTCTTTGGGAGCCCGTCAGAACGACTGGTAAGTCCGTCTTCAATGTCAGGCTCAAGGCATAGGCAGTTTCTTCCATGGAAGATGTGCCATGCAGAATGACAACGCCAGATAGGTCTGGATGCTGTGTTTGCAAATCCATAATGGTCTGCGCAAGTCGTTTCCACTCCGGAAAGCTCACCGCTGTTGAAAGCAGTGTGTCGAAAGGGACTGGAATCACATCAGCAATAGTTTGACAATGATGGAATTTTTCCAACATCTGATTCGCATCAAGCCGAATTCCAGTTGAGCTGTATTCAAAGACATCGAGCTCGCCAACGGTGCTCACAGACGTGATCGTTCCGCCGGTACTAATAAGTGCAACTTTAGGTTTTGTAGTCATTACAGTGCTCATTGTCGTGTCATAGCCCAGGAAATATTTTTTTCACCCTTGAACTGTAATCGTCCATCGGGAAGAAGGGTAACGGTAATGGGATTGAATTTTCCGTTCTGATAGATTTGCTCACCTTCAAAAGTGTTTTTACCCTTGACGCTCAGATAAATAATTTCATCACCGACTTTGAACTTTGCACTGTTAGTGGCGGTTGCTGTGCCAACGCCATCTTTCAACTCGTAACCATACTTCCATTGCGGGCTGTGCCAACGTCCATCGATTGCATTGAGGGCTGCTGGGGCAGTCGCACGTTGCATGGGGTCAACCGTTAATGCGAATTCGGCGCCAGCTGATTCGCACTGACGCACGACATAGGGAACGCTCTTGTCCATGATGTAGTAGGCACCGCAGTCTCCAGAGCCTTGATAGTCGGCGTCTGAAGTGACGATGGTTCTGAATGTATCGTCACTGAGCTTATCGAGTTGTAGCTTTAAGGCTTGTAGTGTCTTTGTTGCGCTGGCTCTTGCAGCAGCATCCATATTGGATGCTTGTTCTTTTATGCCTGTTTGCATGGATGTTAAGAGGCCAAGCATTTCACTTTTTTTCACGCTCGCTGCATAGTGCGCGATACAGCCTTCAAAGTTTGTCGGCGCTTTATTCACCCAACGACAAATTTTTCCCTGATTGATGATATTTTTTGAAGTCACAATCAAAGTGTTGTCTCCAGCCTGCCAGCGACCGATCCAAACTGGGTTAAGGGGCTGTGCATGAATGGGAGCGACAATCAACAACAGTAAAAAAGTAGCGAGTAATCTGAGCATGATCAGGGTGGTTCCGTCTATTGAAAGTTAAGAGCCAGTGAAATTGGCGTTACGTTTTTCTTTCCAAGCTAGCGCGCCTTCTTTCATATCTTGAGACCTCTCTGAGTGCAATACCGCTGCACGAATTGCAGCATCGTCGAGTTCGCCTCGGGCGATTAGATTCAGGTGCTTCTTGATGCCGACTAAGGCGATCGGTGCCATGCTTGCAAGTTGCGCACTGAGCGCGTCTACACGGTCATGAAGTTTATCGGCCGGCACGATTTCATTTAAGAAACCAATCGCAAGCATTTCGGGCGCGTGAATTTTTTCACAAGTTAAAAACAGACGCTTCGCATGATTCAAGCCGAGGCGTGTGACGTAGCGCACCATACCGCCTGGGTAAAAGTGCAGGCCCAATTTTGCTGCAGGCATGAACATATTGGCGTCTGGGACACCGATACGAAAATCGCACGCTAAGCTTAAATCAGTGCCGCCACCGTAGACGCCACCGTTGATTGCCGCGATCGTGACTGGGCGGGCACGTTCGACGATGTCGACCGTATCACCGAAGAACATCGACGAGGGCGCTGCGTCAGCAGCCAAAGACGAGATGTCGTAGCCACTACAGAAGTATTTTCCATCAGCAATGAACTTAAGTACGATTACTTGCGCGTTGGCGTTAACTGCTTCGATATGCGCGCGAATGACATCGAGATCGGCAGGGCTCAAGCGATTGGCATAAGCGGGGTTACGCAAGCGAATTGTCGCAATCGATCCATCGACCCTAAGCTCTGGCGTAGTAGGAGTGGAAGTGGACGGCGGGGCGGGCATGGACGGTGTTCCTTTGCTGCAAGAGAAGCTTGATTTTACTCATAATGTATGGCTATTCCCTTGCGGGATCTATCGGTTAGGCCGGTGTCAGTCGCCCAGGGAGTGACTCCAGTGGTTTAAAACTGTCTGGACTCGCCAGGGGCCAGCACAACTCAAATACCTGTTCACTCAGCGTGTCAGTCAGTAGCGAGCCGGGTGCGATGGTTTTGTATGTTTCAGACATCAGCGCAACCCGATCGTCGACTTTGCGTTGGGCGATATGGTTTGTGGTGACTTCTTTGGGATGCTCAAGGCCCGCGGCCTGCAACAGCTCTGCCAAGGCATGCATTGTATTGTGATGAAACTGCGCGACGCGTACTGACTTATCCTGCGGCACAAGCGCTCGTTGTCGATCAGGATCTTGTGTCGCGACTCCGGTCGGGCATCGGCCGGTATGACACTGCTGGGCCTGAATACAACCAATGGCAAACATAAATGCGCGCGCACTGTTGCACCAGTCAGCGCCGAGCGCAAAAACGCGCAACATGTCAAACGCGGAGATCACTTTGCCTGAGGCTCCTAGCCTGATACGGTCTCGAAGGTTCAGGCCTACCAGTGTGTTGTGTACCAATCGAATTGCTTCGCGAAGCGGTGTACCCACGTGATCAACAAATTCAATCGGTGCTGCACCCGTGCCGCCTTCGGCGCCATCCACCACGATGAAGTCTGGTGTGATGCCGGTTTTAACCATTGCTTTTGCAATCGCAAACCATTCCCAAGCATGACCAATGCAGAGTTTGAAGCCTACGGGCTTACCACCAGATAAGCGACGCAGGCGCGCTACGAACTCAAGCAATTCGATTGGGCTATGAAATTCAGAGTGGGAAGCAGGGGAGTTACAGTCTTGACCAATCTGAACGCCGCGAGCTGCTGCAATTTCTGCAGTCACTTTACTCCCGGGCAGTATTCCTCCGTGACCCGGTTTTGCACCTTGTGATAATTTTATTTCGATCATTTTGACTTGATCACGCGTTGCATTCTCAATGAAGTGTGCTTCTGAGAAATGTCCCGTTTCATCGCGACAGCCGAAATAACCAGAGCCGATATTCCAGATCAAATCGCCGCCATGCTCACGGTGGTAACGACTGATACCGCCTTCTCCTGTGTCATGCGCAAAGCCGCCTGAATGCGCCCCTTGATTGAGCGCGAGAATTGCGTTCGCAGACAGCGCGCCAAAACTCATTGCTGAGATATTGAGAACAGAGAGTGACACGGGCTTTGTGCAGTCAGGACCACCCACAACGATTCTGAAATCGGAGTCTTTGATGGTGCTTGGTGTCATCGAGTGATTGATCCACTCGTACTGATCGGCATAGACATCTAATTGTGTACCAAAAGGGCGTTTGTCGATCTCTTGCTTTGCGCGTTG
>CAMCWG010000209.1 GCA_945882005.1 Bordetella parapertussis | reverse complement strand
CTGATCGGGCTCGATACTTGCCTCGCGATCATGGACGTTTATTTTAATAACTTCTGTGATTCAAAATATCGTCCAGCTCCATTGCTACGCGAGATGGTCACCGCAGGTTTTCTGGGTCGCAAAACCGGTCGCGGTGTTTTCAACTACGCTTAAGTGGCTATTGACTCTTAAATGAGTCATGGCTTACGCTTCTTATCGGATATGCGCGTAAAACCTCGCCGTTCAAGGCAGGGATATGACGCAACCTTACTTTTCTTGGCCTTTAATTTAGTGTGCGCTTGAATACAGCTATCACCCGTTAATGAGGTAGAGCCGTAGAGCCAAGAGTCTTGGCGGGTCAGCCCTGACAATATCACAAACCGCCTGAGGTGCTGAAACCTCAGGTTTTTTGCTTTTGGTGTGCGGGAGGGACACTAACCAATGACTGAATTCACTAGCGATTTGACGCTTTATGAGTCGACAGCGGCTTAGTCAAATCGATAAGTGACAACAAATTGTATACGGCTTGTTTATGAGCCTGAGCCACCCAAGACAATCCCAAAATTACTGGCATTTCGCTGGTAAGCGAGACCGATATCAATATCTTTGTTTGGGGAATAAAGCAGGGCTGAGGCCGCTTGAAAGCAATATAGAGAGGATCAATAAACTTCTAATCAAAAAGAACATTCTAGTTCAGGCATTGACCGTTAGAACTGAACATGACTGCAGGTATGCAACTTCGGGCCTTAAATCTGGCGAGCCACCTCGGCTCTGCAACCCACCGACACCGTGCGTGGGTTATTGAAGTTGGTCAGCGTCAGGCAAATAAATCAACCGTTTACTGAAATCAACTTCAATCACATTGCCATATCGCGCCCACTCAAGCATTGCTTCAAGAACGCGTTCTGCATCTGACTTGTTCATTGAAAATTCAAGCACTTTTA
Source organism: Bordetella parapertussis (assembly GCA_945882005.1). Classification (GTDB taxonomy): domain Bacteria; phylum Pseudomonadota; class Gammaproteobacteria; order Burkholderiales; family Burkholderiaceae_B; genus Zwartia; species Zwartia parapertussis_C. Next base: position 4,289 of record CAMCWG010000209.1, on the reverse strand, counting down.
ATAACTGTTCAAAAGGCATCTCTTTTGAACTTTGTTGCTCGAGACTATGACGCATATTGACGATGAAAGGCACGTTCGTGAGCATCTGCTGCCCCATGATCTCTTGTCGACGTTCATTGTTTCCCTGTTCGAAACGTTTACCCAAAGTCGTGACAGAGATATCGCCTTTCTCGATCGTCGCCAAACCAAGCATCACTAACGCATCGGCAGCATTGATAAATGCGTTATCCGAGATCTCTGAGACCTCAGCGAGCTTTGGTAGGTCGGTTGTGCCGCCAAAGGGATCGTCTACCAATCTTTCTAAAACGCCTTCAATTTGTGCGACGGTCGCAGTGGACAAGCCGTAACTTGTGCGAGTGACCGTTTTATTTTTGTCTGTACTGTAGTGGTCTGAGGGCGAGACCATTTCTGTATAAAGCGAATCAACAAGATGGTGAACGTCGGGCCCTTTTGCCTGACGCGGTCGGCTGAGCGTGATGGGGAGTTCTGCCCTGACTCGGCCAGGATTGCTTGAGAATATTAGGACGCGGTCAGCCATCATTACGGCTTCTTCGATGTTGTGTGAAACGACTAATAAAGACTTTGTCGGAAGCTTGCCCGATTGCCATAGTTCGAGAATATCGTCGCGCAGATGTTCTCCAGTCATCACATCCAGAGCAGAAAAAGCCTCGTCCATGAGCAGCACTTCTGGTTCTAGCACGAGTGCTCTGGCGATACCCACGCGCTGACGCATACCACCCGATAATTCTCTTGGTAACGACCCTTCAAAACCTTCCAAGCCAATGAGCGAAATAGCCTCTTTTGCGCGTCTTGTTTGTTCGACCGGTGAGACTCCAAGCGCTTCAAGTCCGAGTTCGACATTTTTTTGTACCGTCAGCCAAGGAAACAGGGCGAACGATTGAAAAACCATACTGACACCCGCTACGGGCCCGTAAATGGGTTTGCCGCGATAGCTCACTTCCCCGCTGTCTGCAGCGATCAGCCCCGCCATGATGCGCAAAAGAGTCGATTTGCCGGAGCCTGATTGACCGAGTAGGGCAACGATTTCGCCCTCTGCGAGGGTAAAGTCGACGTTGTCCAATACGAGTCGATCCGAGCCATCAGAGGAGCGGAATGATTTATTTATTGAGCGTAACTGAAGGATTGGATTTGACATTGAGGACAGGCCTGTTAGAAGTTCAAGCCTTTTTCGGCCATTTGGTACAGCTTTCGCCAGACAAAGCGGTTAAAGCCCATTACAAAAATACACATCACGCCGATACCAAGTGCGATTCTTGGAAAATCGCCGGTGGCCGTCATTTCTGCGATGTAGCTGCCTAAACCCTCTGCTTTTAGAGTCGTGTCGCCCCAGGTGACATACTCGGAGACAATACTTGCATTCCATGACCCTCCAGTCGCAGTAAGTGCCCCCGTGACCAAGCTAGGAAATACAGCAGGCAGGTAATACCTTCTCCATTTCAATATTCCGGATAGCCTCAGATTTGTTGCTGCAAATCTGAGTTCTGTGGGTATGGTGGACGCGCCAGCAATGACGTTAAAAAGTATGTACCACTGTGTTCCGAAAATCATCAGAGGGGAAAGCCATATATCCGGACTCAGTTTGAAATGAATGATTCCCACAACAAAAATCGGAAAGAGCAAGTTGGCTGGAAATGCGGCGAGAAACTGAGCGACTGCCTGGCTTCTCTCGGCGATTCTTGGATTAAGTCCGATCCATATGCCGATTGGAACCCAGATAATCGATGCGACCGCAATAAGCACGATCACCCTAATTAACGTCAGTACACCCAGATACAGGACATGACCGACTTCAGGCCAGCCGACCTCGCTGTGAATAAAAAGGCCTAACTTTATGATCGACACAATGAATACCAGGCTAATAATGACATCCCAGAGTCTTTCGGCATGACGGTGCTGAATAACAGGTCTGTTCGGCGGGCTTGTACCGTCTTTTTTTAATCTGAAATGCCGTAATGTGCCTTCAAACGTTCTAACTATTGCGGCATACCCTGTTTGAATCCAAGCTGTTCGACGCCAGAGCTTAAGTGCCCAAGATTTCGGTGTCGTATTACCGTCTCCTTCTTCGAATTTGAACTTATCTGCCCAGGCGAGAAGCGGCCTGAAAAATAGTTGATCGTAAATCATGATGCCAATCAACATAGCACCAATCGCCCACCCGATCGCATGCAAATTTCGCTGTTCGATGGCCAGGGCGATGTAAGAGCCTACACCGGGTAGTTTGATATCCTGGTTCGCGACACTGATTGCCTCGGAGGCAACAAGAAAAAACCAGCCGCCTGACATGGACATCATCATGTTCCACAACATACCCGGCATGGAAAATGGCATGTCTAAGCGCCAGAAGCGCTGCCAAGGTGATAGCCGAAAAATTCTTGAAGCTTCATCTAGTTCGGGTGGAATACTTTTAAAGCTTTGATAGGCACTAAAGGCCATGTTCCAAGCTTGAGACGTAAAAATTGCAAAAATGGCTGCACACTCCACGCCAAGTAAATTGCCTGGAAATAAGGCAATAAAACCAGTTACGGTAATAGACATGAACCCTAAAATCGGAATGGATTGCAAAATATCCAAAATGGGAACTAATACTTTCTCAGCAGCTTTAGACCGTGAAGCGATCAACGCAAATGCAAAAGCGAAGACCACAGAAAATCCAAGCGCGATAAACATGCGTACCGTTGTACGCAATAAATAGTAGGGCAGGTAGAGCGGATCGAGCGATAAATCAATCGCAGTGCCAACTTGATAGGGCGTCGCCATTTCTTTCGCCCCGAAAGCCAGGACGACAAGTAAACACAGAACGAGTGGCAGCAGTGCAAGATCCCAAAGACCTGATCGGCGAGCGGATGGCGGTCGTATCGACGTATGTTGAATTGTGTTCGCCACAGGAATGATATTCTCTAAGAGTTTAAAGACTATCTCTCGCGAATAGTTCTTATCAGTAGTGTCCGGTTAAACCGGGTTGTTTTTCAGTAAAAGCCAATACTGGCGTGGCGTAGAGGCCGATTTTATTTGGTGCCGATTTGAATTCAAATTCTTCATTTTTGGGTATTTTCCTAGGGGTTAGCCTCTGGGGGATTTCTCATGAACGTCGGCAAGACACTTTTTGCGCAGATTATGGAGTTCGTGCCGTGGACGAGCTTTGGTCGCATCGTCGATCGCTACGGCGGCAACGCGGGCGTTCGTCGCATGACCTGCGCGGAGCAGTTTCGCGTAATGGCGTTTGCCCAACTGACGTGGCGCGACAGTCTTCGCGATATAGAGGTGACACTTGGCGCCAACGCGAACAAACTCTATGCGATGGGATTGCGTCACAGCATTCATCGCTCGACGTTGGCCGATGCGAACGAAGCTCGCGATTGGCGCATTTGGGCGGATATCGCTGCACTGCTGATTCGTCGCGCGCGCAAGCTCTACAGCGACACGGACTTGGTCGGACTCGATTTGAAGAACACCGTCTATGCGCTGGACGCAACCACGATCGATCTGTGTCTGAGCCTGTTCGACTGGGCTCCGTTTCGCAAGACCAAGGGTGCAGTCAAGCTGCATACCTTGTTGGACCTGCGGGGCGCAATTCCAGCGTTTATCCACATCAGCGACGGCAAGATGCACGAAGTCAACGTCTTGGACTTCATGCCGATCGAAGCTGGGGCGTTCTATGTCATGGATCGCGGGTACCTGGACTTCACACGTCTCTACGCTCTGCACCAGACGGGCGGATTTTTCGTGACCCGCGCCAAAGCCAATATGAATGCTCGGAGAATTTATTCGGCATCCGTCGATCGATCGACCGGAGTTATTTGCGATCAAACGATATTGCTCAACGGGTTTTACGCCACACAGCATTACCCCGAAAACTTGCGGCGCATTCGATTCAAAGATGTCGAGAGTGGCAAGACGCTCATATTCCTGACCAACAACTTTGTCTTGCCGCCTCTGACCATCGCAGCGCTCTACAAGAACCGCTGGCAAGTCGAATTGTTCTTCAAATGGATCAAGCAACACCTGAGAATCAAGAAGTTCCTGGGCAACAGCGAGAATGCCGTCAAGACGCAAATCTGGTGCGCCGTGTCGACTTACGTGCTGATTGCCATCGTCAAAAAGGAACTTCAAATTAATGCCTCGTTATACACATTGCTACAGATATTATCGGTGTCGGTATTTGAGAAAACTGAGCTTTCAAGCGCCTTTCAGGGCGATGCACTCACATCTGATTTACTCGACTCCGCTAACCAATTGAATTTATTCGGAAATTAACCGGACACTACTGA
>CAMCWG010000208.1 GCA_945882005.1 Bordetella parapertussis | reverse complement strand
GCAAATAGGCTGTCTGAAGACCAGTTTAGACTTGGCTTTTCTGGTTCCCAGAGCGTTCATAGAGACACCGTCAACTACGGAATTACGGAGTCTTTATGAAAGCTAAAAGTGCTAGACCGGCAATGCCACAATCGGTGGTGCAGCAAATTGTGCAATTACCTGGACTGGCGATGCCAGAGCTCAAGGCGTTGTGGCGCAAACTATTTTGCAGCGACACGCCAACGCCTAATCGACAGTTTTTGGAGCGACGCATCGCTCATAAGCTGCAGGAGCTTGAGTTCTGCAAAACGGACCAAGGTTTGCTTGACCGCAATAAACGTCGGATCGACGCGCTCATTAAAAACGGTAGGGCCACTATGCGTGAGGCGGCTTACCGACCGGTTGCAGGCACGAAGCTCTCGCGCCTCTATCAGGGCAAGCAATATCACGTGATTGCCTCGCAAGACGGAACCTACGAGTTTGACGGCCGGCCCTACGAAAGCCTGTCAAAAATCGCCTATGAAATTACTGGAACACGCTGGTCGGGGCCCTTATTTTTCGGCTTACGCGCCAGACCCGAGACAATGACTTCGCCTAAAAAGAGAGTCCGAGCATGAGCGATACCTTTAACAAGCGCGTGCGCTGTGCTGTCTACACGCGCAAATCGAGTGAAGAGGGTCTTGATCAGGAGTACAACTCGATCGATGCCCAGCGCGATGCAGGCCACGCCTACATTGCCAGCCAGCGAGCCGAGGGGTGGATCGCGGTTGCAGATGATTATGATGACCCGGCTTTTTCGGGCGGCCACATGGAGCGCCCGGCACTCAAGCGACTGATCGCAGACATTGAGGCCGGAAAAGTCGACGTGGTTGTTATCTACAAAATTGATCGCTTGACTCGCAGCTTGGCTGATTTTTCAAAGATGGTTGAGGTCTTTGAGCGGCAGGGCGTGTCCTTTGTCTCAGTCACTCAACAGTTCAATACCACGACCTCAATGGGCAGGCTCATGCTCAACGTGCTTTTGTCTTTTGCACAGTTTGAACGAGAGGTCACCGGCGAGCGCATTCGGGACAAAATCGCAGCCAGTAAAAGAAAGGGCATGTGGATGGGGGGCGTACCGCCCCTAGGGTACGACGTTGACAATCGTCGCCTGGTGCCCAACCCGAAAGAAGCAAAACTCATCCGGCAAATATTTGAACGGTTTGTTGAACTGGGGTCAGGCACCAAACTGGTCAAAGAGCTTCAGTTAGACGGCGCAACCTCTAAGGCCTGGACCACCCAGGATGGGCGAGTCAGAGAGGGTAAGCCGATTGACAAGGGGCTGATCCATAAGCTGCTTCACAACCGAATCTACCTAGGTGAGTTACGCCATAAAGAGCAGTGGTATCCAGCGGAGCATTTGCCCATCATTGATCGCAAACTTTGGGATTCTGTTCAGGCAATTTTGTCGACCAATTATCGGGCCCGAGGCGGCCAGACACGGATGAGGGTTGATTTCTTGCTCAAAGGGATCGTCTTTGGAAATGATGGTCGTGCCTTGTCACCGTTTCACTCGACAAAAAAGGGCGGACGATGCTATCGGTATTACATCCCGCAACGAGACGTCAAAGAGTACGCGGGCGCATCGGGCTTGCCACGTATGCCTGCAGCAGAGCTTGAGTCTGCAGTGCTTGAACAATTACGAGGCCTTTTACGCTCACCAGAATTGCTTGCCGGGGTTTTGCCGCATGCGATCAGCTTAGATCCTAGTCTGGACGAGGCTAAAGCCACGGTTGCGATGACCCGCCTTGACGAGATTTGGGATCAGCTATTTCCTGCCGAGCAAGCGCGCATTGTGCGCCTCTTGGTCGAGCGCGTAATTGTGTCACCAACTGAGCTGGAGGTGCGTCTGCGCGCCAACGGGCTTGAGAAAATAGTGCTGGAATTACGAGCCGATCGCCTGCAGGTCAAGGACGAGGAGGTTGCAGCATGAGCGGTCTACACATCCATAAAAATGGCACACCGGAAGTCATTGAGTCGAGCGATGGCCGTCTCACGCTCTCGGTGCCCATTCAGTTCAAGCGACGCGCAGGCCGTAAGCTGATTACGCTGCCCAACGGTGAATCGGGTGAACCGAGGCCTTGGGGTATCGCCCCCACGGCGCTGCAACTGGCTTTAGCCAGAGGGCATCGCTGGCTTGCGATGCTGGAATCAGGGCAGGTGAGTTCTTTGCGCGAGATAGCGGCCCAGGAGGGCGTCGACAATAGTTACGTCAGCCGCATGATGAATTTGACGGTGCTTGCGCCCGATATTGTCGAGGCGATTCTGGACGATACGCTGCCGGATCATTTGACGCTGTTTGATATTGCGGTGGACCCGCCGATGCTTTGGGAGGGGCAGTCTCGTTAGACAGCCCCGAATGAAACTTTTCATATTATGATTTGTGAACGCCGAAGCTTTATTGTAGAAAATGATGATGCAACAGACGAACGATGTCTACTCCATCAGAAGGCCGAATGTCTATCAACGAATATGGAGATCGGTTTGATGCTCGCGTGCATCATTCAGATAGCGACGCGACTTAGCGTGAAGGGACCCAGTCAGACATTACGCCCTTAACCAGGCAATCCCCTGCTGAGGGTCTTCAGTTTCAAACTCACGTAGCGAAATGATGTCCATAGACGTATCGAGAGCCGCCCCGTTAACGCGCTTAGTCCAGTCGCGACAATGAAGCTATAAGCCCAAAAACCCGTCAGCACCAAATAATCTCTAAGCTTGTCGGTTGCTGAGGCCAAATCCCAAAACGGGAAGACTATCAATACTAGACTTAGCGCAAAGCCAATTGCCATTGACCAACGTTTCAAGCGAACGGATGATTCGCAGAACCAGACAATTGCGGCCGCAATAATTGGATAAACGATTGCAAAAAACACCGTCACTTCAAACATGACAACAGGAAAACCTCTAGGTTCTTTGGGATCGTAGAAAAATCTACTTCCTACGCTCAGAATGTAAAACGTTATCGGTGCGCTAAGAAACAAGATTTTTAGCATGGCGTCTTAGCTAGTGTGACGCCTAGGCTTACCTAGGAGTAGCTTCAACTCGTCCGAGGCAGATTCATATACGCGTTGATTGTTCTTAATATCCTTTTCGTATTCGTCACCACCAACAATACATCCACGAGACATGACTTTGATGTTGTAGGGTGCTAATTGTTCCTGAAAATTATCAAAGTCACCACGTAAGATCAGGCCATACATGTACCACCTGGGTGAAGTGGTATCTTCAAAAATCGTTTTAAGCGAAGTAGTAAAATCACTAAACGCGATAGCCATAACCAAAGCACCGATCGGCAACACTGCAAAAAAACGTCTATTACGACAAGCATCCACAGCATTCACGGCGAATACATTAGTCCTTGCGTGTATGGCGCGCCAAAACTTATACACTTTAGAGTCTTTCCATGACTGAGAGTCGACTTTATTTTCAAAGACCACAGCGGGCAGCCGCTCACCTCGCTCAGTAATAATCTCTTCAATTGCCTGCCGAGCAAACGGATTCAAGCCTGGGTTATTTGCTCTTCTGGCCAGCAAATAATCCGACTCAGTATTGTTAAAGCGTTCTTTAAAGTAGGCAAGGTTCATTTTTTTCTCAGACACTTACTTCGTTTCGTTCACAACGGAATTCACACTTAGCCACTGATCTAACACTGTCGTCACGTACTCTTTAGGCAACATATGCTCTGCCCTTGGTACGACAGTCACTGAAATATTAAGCAACCTGCCAAACTCGCTGACATGTTCCGGATTGCTTTGCCAATCTTGCTCGCCGACATGAATCTCACAAGACTGGGGGGTTGGAAACTTCTTTGCTTGTGCAAGCTCTTTTAGTTTTCTTGAACGAGGTGGCACAAAATGCGTGCCTGTTTCATTATTTGAAAACTCACCGACGATTGGCGATAGCAGCAGCACCTTACCGATATAAGCGGGCATTAAGGTTTGTGCATGCAAAAACAGATAGGCGCCAAACGAGTTCGCCAAGATCTTGGACTCTTTATGCCAAAACCCTGCCTGAATGTCTTGCGCGACGAGTTCGATCTGCTCTTGAAAACTAAGGCCTGCAAATTCACCTACGGTTTCTCGGCCAGACACCAGTAGGTTGCGCTCAATGAGGGCCGTGCCAAGCCCCGCGTCAAGTCGCCCGCCTCGGCCTGGTAGGTAATAAATGGGTGAACTGCTATTCATACCTCATCCTGACAGCTAGATGTCTCACCACATGCCACACAACATATATGTGTACCGGCCAATACCGAAAAAAACCACTTGGTCAGTCCGCAAGACTCCCGCCGCAGATCCGCATAAACTCAAGCATCAAGAAAAAAAGACCACCTTACATTGCTAGTCACCGGTTTAGTTCAGACACTGAATTTTTCTGGTGGTCAAGCTGGCTTCGGCATAAACTGTGTACGGGTTGTCGATGCTGCAAAGAAGTCGGTTGGATACCGTAAGATCTCTCATCAAGACGTTTTTTGATAAGGCAATCCACCCTATCAATGCGGTTGTGTAGCGAGTCATCTACACTTAAGTTTGGCTATGTAGATACTCGAGCCAAAGCCGCGCCCATAAAAAATCCCCCGCAGCTCAATGGGTTGACGCGACAGCCGTTTGGCCCGATTTCAACCCGCTCTGCGGGGATTCTACATTTTATACCGACGTTAAAAGAAAGCCCATCGGGTCATATAGAGTGATCCACGTCATCCGAAAACGGCGCTTTTCCTACACATCAGTATGGTGAACTACATTCATTGCATGCGGTTGATAGCTCATCAGACGCCACACCGCCGCGGTGCAGTCTCCATGGCTACCCAATGCCACCAAAAAACTCGCTCGATCAGTCCGCAAGTAACCCATTGATTTTAAAGGGTTTAGCAAAAACCACTCGCGGACTTCGACCCATTTCACTGGTGCAGACTCACAGAGACTATCCGCCCCCAGAGACAAAACCCTCTCTTTTACCGCCCCGAACCCCTGTCTCCGCAGTCCGCAACACTCCCCACAGACCCGCATGAACCCAAACCTGTAGGCAAAAAAATACCAACCCCGAAGGGTTGGTATGTGCGGTAGTGGTGGTGGGGCGGGGACCGAGTGAAAAGGTTGGTAGTTCAATAGGTTAGGGCGGCTGATAACACCTGTGGATTAATGGGGAGTACAGCTGAAAATCAGGCTGTTTTCGTTTTCTTGAGTCTGGAATGTTGCCCCGAAAGTGAATGA
>CAMCWG010000207.1 GCA_945882005.1 Bordetella parapertussis | reverse complement strand
CTCTACACGCGATATTTCTTCTTGGGCAGCCCAGACGCTAGGCGATGAAAACGTCTCACTCGCGGGTGCGAGCTACAATCCCCAACGTGCAACGTGGTCTGATGGCGCTTACAAGTCAGCGATTTATCTATTGAACACAAAGTATGGGTTTTCAATAACTCATTAATGCCATCTAATTCAAGGAAAATAAATGGCCTTCACTCCGCATGAGCTACTGACGAATGCCGCGACTATTGATGAGATACTTGGCTCAAGCTATCAACCTCAGCTTGGTCAGAAAGACAGCACAGATCGTGCAGCCTTAAGATTGGCTGCATGGTGCCGCTCTGCTACCAGCGGAGATTGGGGCTTATTCTTTAAACGAACCAGCAGAGACAATCTTTTAATTGAAGACATCCTACCCCGGCTGGCGGATGTCCGGTATTCGCCCGAAGGGCCTCCACCTAAATGGTTTGAGGACGCGAAATGGATCTACACAGCACTCATCAGAGAGTCTACCTCTCAGGAATATTTTGCATCGAGCGCTGGAAAGTCATTCCCGTTTGAGACGCTTTTTTTTACAGTTGTTGCAATTGCTGAAGCAAACGTCACGGATCAGACTTCGCCAGCAGCACTCGCTTTGTTTAGTACGGAAGCAAGAAGGGACTTGCGCAATGGCCTATTAAAGTTACTCACGGAGCTTTATGCTCCAGTGCTTTACAGCAAGCTGGTCACAGTGCTTAAACAAGATCGCCCGGACGGCAAACTGCCCCCTGCAGCGGACTCGGTGGGTAGTGATCGTTTCGATCAATTAATGCGAGACCTCAGAGCTAGCGAGCTCGCCGAAATCTTCACAGAAAAACCAGTGTTGTTGCGACTAACAGCTACAGTCGTCCGACAGTGGATCGATACCACTGCCGAGCTGATAACACGGCTTCATTCTGACATTTCAAGCATTAGAGCAGTCATCACACATTCGTCACCTCAGGTTTTAGTGCACGCGATTGGCGGCGATTTGTCTGACCCACATAACTTCGGCCATTCGGTGCAAATAGTCACTTTCGACGACCAGACCAAGCTTGTCTACAAACCTAAAGACCTCCGTCTCGATGTTGCTTGGCACGATCTGATTGTTGGGTTCAACGCGAGCGCGCCGCCTTTAGATCTGAAGCCCGTCAAGACCATTGCATGCCACGAATACGGATGGACCGAATTTATTGAACACACTTCGTGTGAGTCTCCTCATGATGTTGAGTTGTTCTATCGTCGCTCTGGTGCTTGGTTGGCTGTATTTCATTTATTGGCAAGTAGTGATATGCATTATGAAAATATTCTTGCCCATGGTGCACATCCAGTTCCGATTGATTTGGAAATGATTTTGCAAGCTTCGCTTCCTGAGGCTGAGCAAGCGACGCCTGAAACAGCTGCACTCATTGAAGCAAACCGAGGCGTCATGGATTCGGTTTTGATGGTGGGTATGTTGCCCTCATATGCCAAGAGCCCTAACAACAAAATTTTTGATGCGGGGGGGCTTAACGCGGTGAAAGGTAGTGCACCAATTGGGGTATGGAAAAATATTAATTCCGATGCAATGCGCTGGATGCAGATACCTAACGACTCAGCGGATTTATCCAATATTCCTCACATCAACGGACAGTATGCTCAATTAGGTGATTATTTGCCTGCCTTCGTTGAAGGCTTTGAACAGTACTCCCACTTTTTGCTTGAACAGCGTGACGTAAAGGGTGTAGAGAATTTACTTAAACCCTTTGACAAGCTTCCCGTTCGAAAGGTTATTCGCAACACACGTTTCTACTACATGCTGTTGCAGCGACTCAAAGATCACCGCAGCATGACCGATGGAGTGACATGGAGCGCGCAAGCAGAGTTCTTATCGAGACTCGCTGACTGGGATGCAAAACATGATTTGTTGTGGCCTTTGCAAAAAGCGGAGCGTATAGCTCTTGTAAATTTGAACGTCCCACACTTTGTTTCGCTAAGTAGCGAAGACTCGGTGAGCGCCATTACCGGTCATCAAACGCAAACAGGTGCCATACCGGGCCTTGAAAGAGCAAAACAGCGTTTTACACAATGGTCATCACGAGAGATCGTGCGTCAAGTGGAAATCATTAAGATCAGCACAAGTTTTGTTTCACGATCTGATCATAAAAAAAAGGAAAGCTATCTATTTAAGCGCAAGCTCAAGCCATCCACACGAAGCTTAGATCATTCTTCGCTAGCCGCTGAGGTGGCACACATCTCAGTCAGCATACACAAGCACGGCTTTATCACAGAGAAAAGCGCTGCTTGGGTAGGCCTTGATTGGATGGGAGACTCAGAGGTCGGTCAACTTGTAACGCTTGGACACGATCTGTATAACGGATCTAGCGGTATCGCCTTATTTCTAGCTGCCTATTCTCGGTATGCGGACGACCCTACAAGTCGTGAACTAGCGCTAAAGGCACTTGCACCGACGAGGGAGCAAATTAAACAACGCTCCGCCCCGAGATGGACCAGGGGCCTCGGAATTGGAGGCGCGAGTGGACTGGGTTCCGTTGTGTACGCACTGACTGTTATTTCCGACTTGCTTACGGAGCCAGCTCTATTACAAGACGCCTTGAGTGCATCAACATTATTCTCAAACGAACTGATCTCCTCTGACCGCTCTTTGGATGTTATCGGTGGCAGTGCTGGGAGTATTTTAGGATTGTTGGCGCTTTATCGGAAAACTCAGTCAGAGGAAGTGTTAGCTAAAGCAGTTGCCTGTGGAGAGCACCTATTGAGGCAGCCTCGAGGGGGAGAAGTAGGTAAACGCTCTTGGGTGGGTATTGGTATAGGCGATAGACCTTTAACTGGTTTTTCGCATGGAGCCGCTGGTTTTGCCTATGCACTGTCAAGCCTGGCAATCGCAAGCAATCGAGACGACTTTTCACAGGCAGCACAAGAATGTTTGGCTTACGAAGACAGCTGGTATGAAGGGGACATATTCAATTGGCCTGATTTACGCGACCCCGACGAGAGCCCGGCTTGGCCAAGCCAGTGGTGTCATGGCGCAACAGGTATCGGACTGGCTCGCATTGCAAGTCATCGTATTGCGCAGGTTCAATCATCAGCGATATTTGATGACATACAGCATGCGGTGGAAAATGCAACGACCGAGTGGCCACAACATGTTGACACGCTCTGTTGCGGCACACTCGGTTCGATTGAGCTCTTAGCAGAAGCAGGAACGCTATTGAGCAAACCAACACTAAGTCAATTATCAGATCAACGTCTAGCGCAAATTATTGCGCAACGAAATGAGCACGGTGATTACGTATGGAATACAGGTGATACCGCTTTCAATCTTAGTTTGTTTCGCGGCTTGTCCGGTGTTGGCTACACCATACTGAGGAAGTTGGATTCACGTTTGCCTAATATTTTGATGTGGGAATAGATCAAAAAATTTTAGTAAGAGCAAAAATTAGATTACCGATTGGGCCAGGTTATGAGAGGATGAAGAACAGATGCTAAACACTAGGACTGTATGGAGTCTGTTAAAAAGTAACCTAAGTGAACTGCCCCCTCTCGTTGGACTAGATGTCTAACTTTTGGGGAACAGTTCACAAGGGTGGCGAATGAGAGGCTCAAGAAGCTTTAGCACCAACTGCAGAAGCCACTTCGAGCTGCTGTAAAGCCGGGGGCAAATTGTGCACTCCCAGACGATATCTCAAGGAAATCATCAGAAATTTCAAGCACAGCGACTTCTTCCATTTCAATATTCATAGAAACTCCCAAGTTATGTACCTATGCTAAAGCGAGTGATGTCGCTTCAGTAGTGCAGCACTATCAGCCGGGTGGCCGTTAGTATTTATAACCCTAAAACTTGTAAATATTTATACAGATTCATACAGCTGAGGCATTGAGCATTAATTTGTCATTATTCGCCGTTATTTATGAGCGTTACCTTGACCACTATTCCGACAAATACTGACATAAAAAATCATGCTGTATTTCGATCAAGTTTTGTGACGAATTCGCCGATCCAAAACGATTCGGACCGTCGAGCCGCTCAAAAAAATTGCCTACACTGAGGCTCAGGGATACTTGGCTGATAACTCGAATGAGCTTGCCAGAAATCCAAGAGATACCAAACTTATAGCCAGGGCGCTATGGGTCGTCTTTTTTTGCCCTACTCCCTACATAAAAAACACTTCCCATTAAGTTAAACAGTCAACATAATGTCATAATGACAAACCATTCTTTTTTATCCCTGTCTTCGACGTTTTTTGACTAAAAAGTCTTACTCAACCGGTTTTGCGAGAGATCATTTGTTAACCGACTTTAGCTGCGCGGCTACGCTTGGCCAAGCTGCTCAGTTTGTATACGTAACATCGTATTTGATCACTTGAACAGCTGCTCTCATACCCTGATCACGGAGTTATTATGTCAGAGAACACCAAAAGTAACTTAGCGATAGTTTTTGTTCTATTACTCTCTTTTTGCCAATTTTTATGCGCTTTCGGCTCACTGCGTCCAGTAAGCTCTGACCCTCTTTCTGTTGGGCTGATGAATGCAGCGAATATCTTGAACGGCACAATCGGCTTTATGGTGTTGCTCCCAGTATTGCGTAAGCTGGCAGCGTGCCTTTCCGCTCTAATCACTTCGGCCTATATGGCAAGAAATTACTTCGCAGATGGCTACGACTATTTTTTGGAGTTTTTACCATTCGATCTGCTATTGCTCGGATTGTCTTTGTCGGTGTTCTTTTATTATCGGCGCAAGCGAGTTGCGTCCGTCAAAGATCAGACGGTTTGATTTTATAGCCAGGGCGCTATAACGACGTTGTATAGCAAGCGGCCTGGCATAAATGTAAAGAGGCCGGCAATAACAAGCCCGCCAATATAGGTTTGCAGCATACAGCTGCGATGCCTCTTGATATTTTTATGTCTGGCGAAATAGATACCTCGACCCAACTGAACTAAAGTGTAGAGACTTAAAAGATGGATCGGTGAGTATCCACCAAAAATGCTGTCTGGCATGACTTCTTTAATACCGAAAGATGTCACGCAAATAACGACCATTGCTGTGACCCAGACATATCCCAAGGCTCGGTGGGTACGTGTACCTTTTTTGGTAACAAGCTGAATACCCCCTAGAGCGAATGCCGCAAGTGCAAACAGCAAGTGAATCAGAATGGCTGGGGTAGAGAGACTTAAGGGTGAAAAATTCATTGTTTATCAAGCTTCATGAAAAAGCGTCGACCTTTCGGCGCTTAGCGGCCGCCGCCTGGATCCGCAGATTAAATT
>CAMCWG010000206.1 GCA_945882005.1 Bordetella parapertussis | reverse complement strand
GGGGTCGCCGAACTGAAGCTGTAAGTCTAAGCACTCACCCAGATCGCGGGCACCCACACCTGGCGGATCGAACGACTGCAGCATTTTTAAGGCGCAACGAAAATCGTCTTCGTCCAGGCCGAGCTCTGGGTTCATCCAGCTGGCAATTTGGTCTAGCGGCGATGCTAAAAACCCATCATCATTAAGCTCATCAATCAACAATTCGACAATCGCCGCATCGCGCTTGCTTAAACGCGTCAGGCCTAACTGTTCAAGCAAATACTCTCGCAAGTTACTTTCACGAGCTGGCTCGGGGCGATCAGGAAAATCATCGTCGCGCGAGCCACGTGATTCTGACGAAAACTCGAGTCGGTCGCGCTCAGGCTCACGCTCGGAGGCTGGGGCGTAATCGGTATTGGCCTCGGGTGTTGCGTCCAGACCACGATCGACACTGCTTTGCGCCGAGCCAAATTCTGTGGTCTCTTGCCCGACCCGTAAGCTCGCCCCAGCGCCGCCCGGCTCGTACAATGGCGTGCCCTCTTGCTCTAAGAGGGGGTTTTCGGCCAAAGCACGCGCAACTTCAGCCTCAAGATCCAACGTCGAAAGCTGCAACAGTTTGATCGACTGTTGCAGTGCGGGGGTCAGAGTCAGCTGTTGACCTTGACGAAGCTCGAGAAAATTGCGACTCATAGGTACAATATTTTGCATGATGAATCGACCTAGCACCACTTCGCAACATAAAGACACCCCTTTACTGGGCAGCATCCTGTTGCGGTTGGCACTACCGCGCCTGTTGACGCGAGTAGTCGTCATTCTAGCGGCTATCGCCTTAGTCATTTATTGCGCGCAACGTATTCTGCAGTCTGGTAAAGCTTGGCTTGATTTTGCCCTCAAACTGACGGGCCTGTCTGAAATTCTTGGCAAGACCGTCATCGACTTCGTTTTGCAGTATCAAAAGTATTTCTGGTGGTTTGTGATTTTGATCTTGCTCTTAATCACGGTCAGCTGTCTGATCAGTTACTTACGTAGCAGCCTAAAGCGTGGGCGTGCAGCGCTCGTGCCGCTGAGTGACGTACGCAAACTCTGCGCTCAACTCAGCCCTGAAGGCTTGGATATTTTGAATTGGGTCTGGAAAGATCAGTCTCAGCCTGTGACCGTTGGGATTTTACAAACCGTACTGACGCAACGCAGCAGCGGGAGAGCACGAAAGCTCGCGTTAGCGCGAGCGCAGCAGTTCGAGCTTCAATCAGCGTTGCAAAGCCGGCCCATCAACGCCACTAGCGCCCCCGCCCCAGCGCGGGTGTTGCCACCTGCAAACGACGCTGGACAACGCGAACCCACCATGCTTGCCTAACCTGATTTGAGTACAAGTACGTGGCCGTTCAGTTGCCACTTAAACAACACGCACCCAGCACTCAGTCAGCGCCCCTGTTGCACTCCAGTACCTCACAAGTACCACGTAAGCGCCCGCCGCGCTTGCGTTTCGCGCCAATTTATGTTCGACTAGAGGTTATGAATACGCTTGCCACAGGCTACGCCTGCACTCAAACACACTGCTCGGCCCTTTTAGGCCGCGGTTTAGTTGTGTCTGGCAACCGTGCTGGTGCTCTTGGGCTGCTATCGCTACTACTAGCGATCGGTTGCCGGGCCTAGTGCCCGTGGCAGTCCGGCAACCAACCGCCACCCCAGCTATAGCCTTCCTCAAAAATTTTTAGATTTGATCCAAACCCTGGCTTATTTAGGCCATCGATGAACACGGGGCGCACGCACCCTGGCATCGCTTAAACAGATTTAAGGTTAATCATGCTTTCGAATCCCTCTACAAAATACATCCCGTTCAAGCCCTTCGAACGCGATTTTTCAGAGCGTACCTGGCCCACTAAAAAGATTACCCATCCCCCTATCTGGATGAGCACCGACCTGCGCGATGGCAATCAGTCGCTCATCGAGCCCATGAGCGTCGAACGCAAATTGCGCTTCTTTGAGATGCTGGTCAAGATCGGCTTCAAAGAAATTGAGGTTGGGTTTCCGTCGGCCTCGCAAACGGACTTTGATTTTGTACGCAAGTTGGTTGACGATAAGCTGATCCCAGATGATGTCACCATCATTGCGCTTACGCAGGCCCGCCCAGAATTAATCGAGCGCACCGTTGAGTCTGCTGCCGGCGCAAAACGCGCCATGATTCATCTTTACAACGCTTGCGCCCCCGGCTTTCGCCGCATCGTCTTCAATATGAACCGCCAAGAAGTTAAGCAGGTGGCACTTGAAGGCACACAGTGCGTGATGGATTGCATGGCTAAATATCCGCAAACACACTGGCTGTATGAGTACTCGCCCGAAGTGTTCAGCACCACTGAACCCGACTTCGCGCTTGAAGTTTGCAACGCGGTTACCGCTTTGTACCAACCGACACCGCAGAAAAAAATCATCTATAACTTGCCAGCCACCATTGAGGCCACCACACCCAACATGTATGCCGATCAAATCGAATACATGCATAACAATCTGCACAAGCGTGATTCAGTCATTGTCAGCTTGCACCCTCACAACGATCGCGGTACCGCAGTGGCTGCGGCCGAGTTAGGGCTGATGGCGGGTGCCGATCGCGTCGAAGGCTGCCTGTTTGGTAATGGTGAACGTACCGGCAACGTTGATTTAGTGACCCTGGCCTTAAACCTTTATACGCAAGGCATTCACCCCGGTCTTGATTTCTCAGACATCGACGAAGTGCGTCGCTGCGTTGAATTTTGCAATCAGTTACCGGTGCACCCACGTCATCCCTATGCTGGTGATTTGGTCTTCACCGCTTTCTCGGGTTCACACCAAGACGCGATTAAAAAAGGCTTTGCGGTACAAAAGGCCGATGCCATCTGGGAAGTTCCATACTTGCCAATCGACCCTGCCGATCTGGGTCGCAGCTACGATGCCGTGATTCGCGTCAACAGCCAATCTGGCAAGGGTGGTGTGTCGTATTTGCTTGAGCAAGAACATGGCTTGGCTTTGCCGCGTCGCTTACAAATTGAGTTTAGCCGTGCCATTCAACGCGTCACCGACGAAACCGGCCGAGAAGTCACCGCTGAGGCCGTCTATACAATCTTCGACGCTGAGTATCTGACACAAACCGAACCCTGGAAACTCATTAAACACAGTATCACTGGTGACCCAAGTGCGGCCGAAGGCAAGCACTTTACGATTGAAGCTGAGTTCGAAGTCGACGGCGTACGCCGCGTATTGAAAGGCACTGGCGACGGTGCGATTTCTGCGTTTGTGGATTGCTTGGGGATTCCAGTTCGCGTAATGGATTATCACGAGCATGCGATTGGTACTGGCACCGACACGCGCGCGGCTTGTTATGTCGAGGCACGCATCGAAGATGGCGCAACAGGGTTTGGCGTGGGTATTGATCGCGATATCGTCACAGCGTCTTTCAAGGCGGTGCTCAGCGGTTTGAATCGGCATATCAAAGCGAAGTAGCGCGACAATCGGATTCACGTCGCGCCTAAAACTGTCAGCGATAAAAGGTCATCATGTACAAACTGATCAGTGCCACACCGAGCCCCTATGCTCGCAAAGTGAGAATTCAACTTGCAGAAAAAGGCATTGCGTTTGAACTGATGACTGAAGTGCCCTGGAACACCGACACGCAAACGCCACTTTACAATCCACTTGAAAAATTGCCCGTCTTGATTTGCGAAGATGGCTCAAGTGTGTTCGAGTCACGCTACATCAACGAGTGGATCGAGTACAAGCATCCAAACCCACCACTTTTTCCACAAGATGTGGATGGGATCTTAGCGGTCAAGCGCTATGAGGTCATCGCCGATGGCGCCTGTGATGCGCTGGTGCTAATGTTCTTTGAGATCGCGCGAGACAAAGACAAGCAAAGTCAGCCCTGGTTCGAGCGGCAACAGCGCAAGTTAGACGGTGCTCTAAGGTATCTATCAGAGGCGATCGGCGCCAAAGAGTTTTGTCACGCCAACACCTTTAGCTTGGCCGATATTGCGGTGGGGACGTTGTTGCGCTATCTAACGGTGCGCTGGCCTAACAAAGCCTGGCGTGAGCAATATCCTAACTTAGCTGCCTACTCAGATCGTCTCGAGCTACGGCCATCCTTTAAAAACAGTGTGCCCGTGCCTCAAGTGATTCGAGATCGCGTCGCTTAACGTTTGGCCGCGCATCTACCGGAAGCATTCTTTGTTTTCTCAAATAGAACGTCCCGCAGCAGCACCAATATCTTTGCGACAGGTTTTCGCCGACCTCAACGCAACCACTCTTGCTAACGGGTTGATCGGTTTTATTTTTGCCGCTACCGGTCCCTTCGCTGTCATTTTGTCAGTCGGCACGCGTGGTGGCCTGACCTCGGCTGAACTTGCCTCGTGGGTGTTTGGAGTTTTTTTTGTCAACGGTCTGTTGTCTTTAGTGATGAGTTGGCGCTATCAAACGCCGCTCGCCTTTGCCTGGACAATTCCGGGCACCGTATTGGTGGGCCCCGCGCTGCAGCATCTGCCATACACCGCGGTGCTAGGTGCGTTCTACGCCACCAGCTTACTGATCTTGTTACTAGGCTTAAGCGGTTTTGTTAAGCGTCTCATGTCTCTGCTACCCATGCCGATCGTGATGGGGATGGTCGCTGGGGTGTTTCTGCGCTTTGGCTTAGACGTCGTGCGCGCGCTCGATAGCGACGCTGCGATCGCAGCGCCAATGGTCATTGTTTTTTTCTTTTGCTCGGCAATCGCCTCACTTGGGCGGCGCCTGCCACCGGTCATTGCAGCGCTCTTAATCGGTGGCGTAATGATCGCATTACTCGGTCGCCTCAACGTCAACGACTTAGGTGCACTAGGCTGGGCACAACCCGTTTTTCAAGCGCCGACTTGGTCTTGGGCTGCGATGCTTGAGTTGGTCGTGCCGCTCACTATCACTGTGTTAGTCGTACAAAACGGCCAAGGCGTTGCGGTGCTCAAAACAGCCGGGCATCACCCCCCTGTCACCCTGATTGCGGTCGCTTGTGGCCTAGGGTCTGCGCTCAGCGCAACGGTAGGCGCCGTGAGCACGTGCCTGACCGGCCCAACCAACGCCTTGATCACGTCATCCGGTGACAAGGCTCGCCATTACACCGGTGCACTAGCATTTGGATGCTTAGCCTTGTTTTTTGCTGTGCTCGCGCCAACCTTTACCAATCTCACGTTAGCAACCCCGAAGGCCTTCATCATGGTGTTAGCGGGGCTCGCCATGCTGCGCGCGTTACAAAGCGCCTTTGTCACCTCGTTTGGCTCGGGCAAATTTACGCTTGGGGCGCTTGTCAGCTTAGTGGTGACCGTAGCCGATATCAGTCTGTT
>CAMCWG010000205.1 GCA_945882005.1 Bordetella parapertussis | reverse complement strand
GGGAGCCAGATCTCGCGCGATGGGCAAGGTCATACCAACAACGCCAGCTTTGGATGCAGAGTAGGCTGCCTGGCCGATTTGACCATCGTACGCAGCAACGGACGCCGTGTTAATCAACACGCCGCGTTCGCCCGTTGGCTCCGGATCATTTTTGCTCATGGCATCGCTTGCAACACGAATCATATTGAAGCTTCCGATCAGGTTAATGCTGATCACTTTTTGAAACATATCAAGCGGATGGGCACCGCTTTTGCCGACGGTCCTTGCCGCAGGCGCAATGCCAGCGCAGTTCACCAGTCCGAACAGTTTGCCCAGCTCTAGCGCCGCAGCGACTGCTGCTTGTGCATCTTTTTCTTGGGTGACATCACAGTGGATGTAACGCTGGCCGAGTTCAGTTGCGAGCGCTTGGCCTGCTTCGTCTTGTACGTCGGCTAATAAAACGCGTGCGCCCTGTTGGGTGAGCATTCTGGCCGTGCCCGCGCCTAACCCTGAGGCGCCACCAGTGACGATAAAGACTTTATTTTTGATTTCCATATGTTTTGCTGAAGCCTTGGCGTTACACGAGTGCTTTGAAAATTTTATTTTTGATGTCGTCCACAGAGCCTACGCCCTCAACCTTGCGGTAGCGAGGTGCTTTGATGTCAGTGGATGCCCAAGCGGAGTAATAGTCGACAAGAGGACGTGTTTGATCGCGATAGACTTGCAAGCGATGACGCACAGTTTGCTCTTTGTCATCGTCACGTTGTACGAGAGGCTCACCCGTCAGATCATCTTTTTCTGCGACTTTGGGTGGGTTGAAGCGTACGTGGTAACTGCGACCGCTGGCGGGGTGGACGCGTCGTCCACTCATGCGCTCGATGATGTCTTCTTCAGGAACAGCGATCTCTACGACGAAATCGAGCGAGACGTTTGCGTGCTTGAGTGCATCGGCTTGCGGGATGGTGCGCGGAAAGCCATCAAACAGATAACCCGATTGACAGTCTGCTTGCTGCAATCTGTCTTTGACCAGACCAATGATGATGTCGTCAGAGACAAGGCCACCGGAATCCATGATTTTTTTTGCAGCTACACCCAGAGGAGTGCCAGCCTTGACAGCTGCACGCAACATATCTCCTGTCGAGATTTGTGGAATACCGAAGTGTTCAGTAATGAACGCCGCTTGCGTACCTTTGCCGGCGCCTGGGGGTCCAAGCAGGATAAGACGCATGTGAACTCCTGAAGCATTAAATAATGAGGACGGTTGATATTATGCCGCATTGCAGCAGGGGGTGCAGAGGGAAGCTCTAAGCGCTTACCCTGAGGGAGTGTGGCGTTGCTCGACGATTCGTCGCACGCGCTCCAGGTCGGGAGGGGTGTCGACACCGGCACCTGGGTGGCTGTCGAGCGGTAAAACTGCGATTGCGTAGCCGTGCTCCATCGCGCGCAACTGCTCTAGGGACTCGATTTGTTCAAGTGTGCCGGGTGCGAGTGTCGGGAATACTTTAAGAAAACTGACTCGCAAAGCGTACAGACCGATATGGTGTTTGGCAGGGAGGTTGGGCGCCAGGATGCGGGCACCCGTGGCAAGCGCGTCGCGATGCCAGGGAATAGGGGCTCGGGAAAAATACAAGGCACGACCCTGACGATCGCAAACGACTTTCACAACATTTGGATTAAACAACGCTTCGGCGTCCGCAATCGGGGCCGCGCACGTTGCAATCGCCGCTGTGCTGTCCGAGGCTAATAGTGCTGCGACTTGATCGATGAGCGCAGGGTCGATTAAGGGTTCGTCTCCCTGGACATTCACAACGATTGCATCGTCGGCAAGCGACAGGGTGGCCGCAGCCTCTGCGAGACGATCAGTGCCAGAAGGGTGCGCCTCTTGGGTCATGAGGCATTCGACGTCGTGGGCTCTGCAAGCTTGAGCGATGGCAGGATGGTCTGTGGCGACGACAACGCGGGTGGCCTGTGATTGTGCTGCTTGTTCGGCCACGCGAATGATCATTGGTTTGCCTGCGATATCCGCCAGCATTTTTCCAGGGAGTCTGCTTGAAGCGTATCGTGCGGGAATAATGACGGTAAAGGCGTGCATGAAAATGGCTTCGCGCTTAGGCGGGGAAGTCAGGTTCTTGCGCGGACAGCGTGCGTGCTTGAGCCTCAAGCATGACGGGCACGCCATCTCGAACCGGATAGGCAAGCCGATCTACGCGACAGACCAGTTCAGTATGGTCTGCGTTTGGATATAGGCGTCCCTTGCAGAGAGGGCACACGAGGAGATCAAGTAAGCGAGTTTGCATAGCGGTATTGTAAACACTCAGGGTAGTGCTGTCTGTATGTCTGTGAGCCGCTCGTCAAGCCATGCATCGAAATGCGGATCAGAAAAGGTAAGGTGAACTTGAGCGACCCAGATTTTGTGATCGGATAGCGCCTTGCACTTGACGGCATCTTTGGACGTGATGATGACAATATCTGCCTCGGGTGCATGCAGCGTTGTGGCATTAAACAGGTGGTGGTCGGGTAAGGCTGTGGTGAAGGCAACCTGTAGGCCAAGTGCACGCAGCTCAGAAAAAAAGCGCTCAGGCGCACCGATGCCGGCGTAGGCGGCAAGTGTCTGGTTTGCACAGCGTGCAACGAAGTCGTCTGGGCTGAGCTGCTGCTCGCTTGTCAGTTGCTTGAAGGCTGAAATATGCATTGTCGCTGCGAGCTCTTTTGGAGCGAGTCCGCGTCTTGGTAGAGCGCGCTCGGCATGCGTGCGTCGTGTAATGAGCGCATCGACTGAGCGTAATCTTGAGGGAGGGTCGCGCAGCGGTCCAGCAGGTAATAACCAGCCATTTCCGAGGCCGCGCGTATCTTGAACCACGAGTTCGACATCGCGTTTGAGCGTCGCATGCTGTAGTCCATCATCGGACACAATCACATCGGTTTGCGGGTAGTGCTTCAACAGGGCTTGCCAGGCGAGACGACGGTTGGGGTGCACCGAAACTGGTACGCCAGCCTCCTGCGCAATGAGTGCGGGCTCGTCGCCAAAGCGGGCCGCGTCCAGGTCACCACAACCGGTCAAGGCGGTGGGTCCGGTTTGCACGCCATAGCCGCGACTAATGACGCCTGGATGCCAGCCCTTGGCGCGAAGCAGTGCAAGCAATGCAATCACGACAGGTGTTTTACCCGTGCCACCGATGTAAATGTTGCCCACAACGATGACGGGGACAGGCGCACGCGCAGAGTGCGCGGCGATCGAACGTAAAACTAGACGACGCACGGCCAAGATGACGAATGTCACTATGGCGAAAGGTGCCATCAGCCACGCCCAGGTGCCCTTGTGTAGCCACTGGTGATGAAGCCAGCGGACAAGACGCAAGCGTGGATCAAGCCTATTCAATCGCGCGCCTGCGTTGCAAAGTGCACGCGGCCGATTCCGGCCTCCCGCGAGGCTTGCATCGCAAAGACGACGAACTGATGGGCGGCAAGGCTATCTGCCCGGATCAGGACGACTGGTTGATCGAGTCGCTCTGCGGCGGCTTTGAGTGCAGCAGCTAACTCGTTATTGGGGACTAGCTTGCCCGCCACCGCAAAGCGCCCGTCTTGAGAGATCGCGAGCTCTACGGGCATTGCGTCGCTTGCCTCTGCATTGGCTTGCGGTAAGTTGATCTTTAACGCCTGTTGCCGTGTGAAGGTTGTTGTGGCGGCTAAAAAAATCAACATCACCAACAGCACATCAATCAATGGAATGAGATTGATGTCTGGACCGTCATCGCTAAGGTTGGCTTTGCGAAAGTTCATGGAGATCGCTTCCTAGCGCAGGCTCGCCGTTACGCGGCGGGCCGACTGCTCCATCTGATTGAGCAGATTCTGAACACGTGATTTGAAATGCCGGTGTGCAATCACCGCAGGAATCGCAATCAAAATACCAAAACCCGTGTTGTACAGCGCAATGGAGATGCCACGCGCCAGCTCGGTCGGATCTGAGCCATCTGGCCGGTAGGCTGCGAAGATTTCGATCATGCCAACAACCGTTCCGAAGAGGCCAAGCAGGGGTGCAATCGTGGCGACTGTTGCCAGAGCGCCAAGATAGCGCTCTAGCTGAAAGGCTACATCCCGTCCTGCATCTTCGACGACAACGCGAAGTTCGCTTGCGGGGAGGTAACGATGACTGAGCAGCTCGGCTAGTATCTGACCTAAAGGAGATGACTTGCGAAGTTTTTCAATTGCTTCGGGTTGATCGGATTGAGCGCGAACCATTTGCAACACTTGGTTGGTGAGCTCTGGTGGTGCAATGCGTCGGCTTTGGAGGCTGAGTGACCGCTCGATGACGATCGCCAACCCAGCGATCGAAACTAGGATTAGTAGCCAGATTGGCCAACCTGCTTGAATAACGATTGAATGCAAAACTTACCTCGTGGGAGGGGTGATAAATCTATCCACAGAAGTTGTGGATAATTATGTGCGTATCTTCGGAAATGACGGAAAACGTTGGGTTTCCCTTCGTTGCTCAAAAAATGAGCAATTTTTGGGGTGTATGTAATTAGTTCAATTAATTCAATTGGTTATGCCGAAATTGTAATTGAGTTTGCTACCTGTGGCTAGTTTTTATTATGTCACAATGACTTAATTCAATTTTATTGCGTTTGTGGACATATCCCCCTTCAAGAACCCCATGAATAAAGAATTTCAGACCGAAAACCTAGGCCAGACGCGGGATATTGTGTCAGTTAGCGAGTTAAATCGCGCTGTTTCACGTTTGCTCGAGCAAAGCTTCGATGTCAGTTGGGTGCGCGGTGAGATTTCCAACTTCACACCAGCGGCTTCGGGGCATTGGTACTTCACACTTAAGGATGATGCGGCCTCCGTTCGAGCTGTCATGTTCAGGGGACGTGCCTCTGCGGTGGGTTTTTCGCCCAGGTCGGGCGATTCAGTCGAAATTCGTGGGCGTGTCACGCTTTATGAAGCACGCGGTGAGTACCAGATACAGGTCGATCAGATGCGGCGGGCCGGCTTGGGTTCACTGTTCGAGGCCTTTGTCGCGTTAAATGCCAAGCTCGAGGCCGAGGGCTTATTTGATCCAGAGCAAAAACGGCCGCTTCCTCTGTATCCGCGTGCTGTGGGAGTCGTCACCTCCCTAGCGGCCGCGGCCTTGCGGGATGTCTTGACCGCTTTGGCTCGCCGTGCACCGCACCTGTCGGTTGTGATCTACCCAGCAGCTGTGCAAGGGGCGGATGCCGCCTTGCAATTGCGACAGGCCTTGGCACAGGCTAACGACCGCCAAGAGGTTGATGTCGTGTTGTTGGTGCGTGGCGGAGGCAGCATCGAGGACTTGTGGAGCTTTAACGACGAAGGGCTCGCCCGAGACATCGCGTCCAGCCTGTTGCCGGTCGTGTCTGGCGTTGGACATGAGACCGACTTCACGATCGCAGACTTTGTAG
>CAMCWG010000204.1 GCA_945882005.1 Bordetella parapertussis | reverse complement strand
TTGCGACAGTCAAACCCTTGCTTGTCTGATCCATATAGATTCGTGGATCGGACTGGCTGCAAGATTTGTACACTACGCGAGTGACTTCAGTCATTGGTTAGAATCCCTCCCGCAGACCAAAAGCAAAAAACCTGAGATTTCAGCACCTCAGGCGGTTTGTGATGTTGCCAGCGCTGGCCCGCCAAAACTATGGGGCTTTGAGTAAGTGTTTTTAGCGGAATCTAAGGGAGTCTGCCCTGGCCCCGGGGCTGGTCAATTGCCAAATCGAGCGCTCTGTTCGCGATAAGCCGATTGCAGTCATTCAACTGGCTGGCTTTCTGTAGCCAAGTTCGACTAAAGTGAGCGTATGTAAATTGGCGGTGGCTCAGATGCTCACGAAGTTGACCGCGTTGCCGAATATCGGAAAAGCTATCGCTGGCGACCTGCTGGCCCTTGGGATAAACTCGCCCGACGATTTCAAAGGTAACGACGTGCTAAAGATCTTCAATGATCTGAAGGCGGTAATGGGGCATAGGCATGACCCCTGTGTTTACTACACGCTGCTTTCCGTGAAGTACTTTATTGATTCAGGGGAATCGCTTCCATGGTGGAAATTTGCGGCCGAGGGAAAGGCAGATTTAGCAATAAACACGAGAAGCAAAGCATGAGATTTGGTTACACCATCGTTTATGTCCCTGACGTGCTTGCATCGGTGGAGTTCTTTGAAAAAGCATTTGGATTAAAGCGACGGTTCCTTCACGAATCATCAGACTACGGTGAAATGGATACCGGCGCGACTGCACTGGCATTCGCAACCCATGATCTGGGCGCATCTAATTTGCCCGGTGGTTATGTCAAGGCGAGTCATTCAAGAGAACCGCTGGGCATGGAGATTGCACTTGTCACAGACGATGTCGCGGTAGCGCATGCAAAGGCAATAGCCGAGGGAGCAGTATCCCTTAAGGAGCCTGTCTTGAAACCGTGGGGTCAGACCGTTTCCTATGTCCGCTGTCCTGATGGGACGCTCGTCGAACTTTGCTCCCCGGTAGCAAGCTAAAAAGAAAGCCTTTCTCCTTGCAAAAACTTGTTGTATCATGACAGATCAAGATGGATCAAGAAGGTGACATTGATGGCTACAGTTGCACGCGAAAAGTTTTCTTCTCAGGCATCGCCTGACGTGTTGAACGCATTACGTCAAATTGCTGAGGGACAAGGCCGGCAATTTCAGGCTGTGCTCGATGAGGCTCTGCGTGATTACATCGACCGCCAGCAAAAAGCCCGACCCCGCCGCCACGTAATGGCGTCTTTTGCGTCTAGTCTTGACGAGTTTGATCATTTGTATCGCGAACTCGCGAAATAAGCAGTGCCGCGCGATTATTTAACGGTGGCCGATGTGCTCGGCATGCATACAGTCTTAATGCAAAGGTATGGCGGCGCAGGAGGCGTTCGTGACCCAGGCGCCCTCGAAGCAGCCTTGTTTAGACCACAAACGGGCTACTACGCCGATATCATTGCTGAGGCTGCAGCATTGCTAGAAAGCCTCGCTATTAATCATCCCTTTGTCGATGGCAACAAGCGTATCGCTTTTGCTGCAGCCGACGTGTTTCTGCGTATCAACGGCTGGTGCCTAAAGAGGCCATCCATGCTCATCCACAAAGAGATGTTGCAGCTGTTCGAGGCTGGCACTTTTGATATCTCCCACCTTGAACCCTGGCTTCGAGAGTTTGCTATGACTCAAGAATAATAGGGTTAGAATCCCTCCCGCAGACCAAAAGCAAAAAACCTGAGAGTTCAACACCTCAGGCCGTTTGTGATGTTAGTTATTCTGCCCCGCCAAATCATTTTTTGCAAATTAAGCACCTTCGGGTGCTTTTTGTTTGAATGTCGCCGTTGGCGCGTTAAGGCAGCTGTCTAGGAACCGCTGGTCTACGAATTCACTTAAACGTACTCTGCTTGATGTGCCATGCAAGGACCTCAATACGGTCTTGTCCAAAAAATACTTCATCTCCATAGACCATTGTCGGCACACCCCAGTGACCGGCAGTGGTTAATGCGTTTGCATTGGCTTGTAGTTGCCTTTCATAATAATCTGGTCTAGTACTGACCTCAGCGCTCAACTCAGACCAGTCAAGCCCCGCTCGACTGCAGGCGTCTCTTAGATGATCGCCTTGGTGCCATTGATCTACCGAGCCGCTCCATAACAATCGAGAAACTTCAAGGCAGAAAGTAAAACCCTGCCCAGCCTCGGTCGCAGCAATCCCAAGATGACCAAGCCAGCGAGCAAGTGGTTGCTCGATAGCTACCTCCAATGTTTCGGGGTTTTGCTGGATAGGGTCAGGGATTGGTCGTCGAAAGGGCATTCCAAGAAATGCGGCTGTGCGTTGAGTATCCCTCATAAAATAAGGACGTGCCAAAGGGTTCATGGCTTTGAAGTAGTTTGGATTACGGAGAATGTTTGGATGAACCACACGGATATCGATACCTACCCCCGTTGACTCACTCAACGTTTGAAGTCGTGGTAGCGCAAGATATGAATAGGGGCTTCTGAATGACCAGAAAAGTATTATTTTTTTTTGTGGTTGTGTGGACATCGGCAGTCTCGAGCTATTGATTGTTAACAGGGCGTAGCGGTATTTATTACGGACTCAAGTGCAACGGCTAAGCGCTCTCGATAAAGTTGACGGGCTGGCATAGCCAGTTCTAGCGGCAACTTGTTTCAGGCCTAAACCACTCTGTACTAATTGCCGCGCAATCGCCAGTCGCAAATTTTCTAAATACTTTCCGGGCGTCACTCGCATCACGTCTTTAAAATCATTTGCAAACGCTGTTCGAGACATGCCAGCTACGTTAGCCAAAATTTCTAAGGTCCAGGGATGGCCGGGCTTGGTGTGAATGGCTACCAGACTTCTAGCAATTCGTGGATCTGACAAGGCATGAAACAGCCCTGAAGATTGTTGCGGCCGTGATGTCAGGTGACGCATCAAACTGATTAGCAAAATATCGCCTGCGCGATTGATAAAAAGCGGCTGACCGCAACGGTTAGCCTGCATTTCAGTCGTAATTAATGTCACGACCTGCACAAGAGATGGATCTGCATCGCTCATGTCAATTGAGATTGGCTCAGAAAATTCCGCTATGAAACTTTGGCCCATTGGGCCGTCAAAAACAACGTCAAAACTCATGAAACGTTGCTGATTGGCTTGAAGAGTATTTTCGAGCGTGTGCTGCGCCGGGCAAACCAATAACGACAAGTCGTCGAGTTTCAACTCTGTGAGGTTCGTGGAGGTGGCTTGAGCCGCCTCGGTCTTGATGATGTGTAACGAAAACCCACTTGCCTTTTCCGCTAGCGTAACCGTTGGGCTGAGTCCTTCTAGCAAGGCAGTGAGTCGATCTAAGCGGAGGGCATCCATTTGTACGAATTGCAAATTTATATGTACACATTGTTGCATCAAGTACAAGACAATGCAAAGTATCGTATTGTTTCAAACCGAGCCAAAGTTCATGTTTTCAAAAATTGCCTCTATTACGCTACCTATCTTTGCCTTAGCGCTAGTTGGTTTTCTTTACGGCCGTCGCGTTAAGCCCGACCTGGCAGGGGCCAACAAAATGGTTATCGACATCGTGCTGCCGGTGCTAATTTTTATTTCGCTGTCTGCAAAATCCTTTGATCCGCTTGCTGCACTTTCATTTACAGGCGCCTCAATCGTGCTGATCGTTTTCAGCGGATTGCTCGCTTGGCCGGTTGCAAGGTTTTCAGGCGCAAGCCTGCAAGCCTTTGCGCCTTGCGCCATGTTCAGCAACGTGGGTCCGGTTGGCATTCCCTTAATTGGCCTAGCCTATGGGCCAGAGGGTATCGCAACGGCTGTCGTACTGCTGGTGATCTCTAACGTTCTGCATTTCACTCTTGGCGCTGGCGTGATGAGCGGCAGAGTTGACTGGCGCATGGTCTATGCCAACCCATTGGTTTGGGCAACGGTGTTGGGGGTGGCCTGTTCTCAATCAAAGTTAGTATTGCCAGACTGGGTTCAAACCTCTTGCACGATGATTGGCAGCGTATTGGTCCCGATGATGCTGATGTCTCTTGGAGTCAGGCTTGCCAGCAGTCAAGTCGCAGACGCTCGGGTCGGTGTGCAGTCTGGAGTGCTCATTATGGCCGTCAGACTCGCCGCAGTTTTTTTGACACTTCTGTTAATGCCGTTAGAGGGACTAGAGCGTGGCTCTCTAATTTTATTTGCTTGCATACCGCCCGCAGTCTTCAACTTCCTGCTGGCAGACAAATTTCAGGTTGAGCCTAATAAGGTGGCATCAACCGTAATCGTCGGACACGTACTGAGCCTGGCGTTTTTACCGCTCGGGATTTGGTTGGCATTTATTTAGAACTCTTTTCATCCACATGCAACAAGGCATCAATCATGATCAAACTGTACTTTCACCCTACCCCAAACCCATTCAAGATTGCGCTGTATCTTGAAGAAACCAATACCCCCTACGAAGTCATTCCGGTCGATACCCGCAAAGGAGATCAGCACACTGCGCAATACAAAAAGATCAACCCCAATTCAAAAACACCGTCTATTCAGGATGGGGACATCACTGTGTTTGATAGCACGGCTATCTTGCTTTATTTGTCAGAAAAGATTGGCCAATTCCTTCCGCCTAACACCCCTAAAGACAGAAGTGAAATGCTGCAATGGCTGATGTTTATCGCTACAGGTATTGGGCCATATTGCGGCCAATCAGTTCACTTCAAACTTTTCGCACCCGAGCCAAAAGATTATGCCGTGAACCGGTACGACTTCGAGGCCTGGAGGCATTGGAACATCATTGAAGAGCGACTCAGCTATCACAGGTACATGCTTGGCGATGAGTACGGAATCGTAGACATGGCTTTGTGGCCTTGGGCTAGGATGATTCCGAGGTTTCTGAATGAGGATGCTTTTAAAAGCCTGCCAAACGTAAAAAGATTTTTGGACGATGTCAGTGAGCGACCTGCAGCGAAAAGAGCGCTGGAATTGCAAAACAAACACGAATTTAAGACCAGCCTTGATGACGAAGCGCGCAAGGCTTTATTCCCATCCAACGAACGACTGAAAACTACTGAAACATGAAAATAAAAGCGGTTGTTTTTGATGCCTACGGCACATTGTTTGACGTGTATTCCATCCAAGTTTTGGCTGAAGAGTTATATCTGGGCAAAGGCGCAGATATTGCGGTGAAGTGGCGCGACAAGCAAATTGAATACACCAGGTTAATTACGCAATCAGATCCGCACAACGCGTCTGGTAGTCAACACTTCCGCCCGTTTTGGGAATTGACGCGTTTGTCGTTGGAGTACACGTTAGACCGACTCAAACTTGAACGTGAATCTGGTCAGGTTGAAAAACTGATGCAGCAATATGCCCACCTCACGCCATTTAAAGAAAATTTTGCAG
>CAMCWG010000203.1 GCA_945882005.1 Bordetella parapertussis | reverse complement strand
CCACATCGAGGTCATTTAGCAGCTGCGCTCACCCCGATGCTGACGCGTGACGACGATGTGCGTGCGCGTCTCTCTCGTGCGGGGACTCTGCGCGCGCATCATCGCTGGGGGCATCTGACTGCGGAGGCATTTGATCCCTGTGGCGCTCTGCAGCTATCGCGCACCTCCGGACGCATTGTCGATTTGGAGTCAGTGGTTGCCGAATTGCAATTGCCCGAGGCCTGGGCGCGGTTTGTGGATGCAAATCAGGCGAGTGCGATTGCGGGTGTTAGGCTAGATCGCGGGGGTATTCATTTCCCGATGGCTGTGCGCGTTCAGCCCGAGCCGCTGATTAATCAATTATTAGCCACGACGGGAATCACGCGGCAGGTTGCACGGGTTCGTCGCTTGTTGCAGCGCGGAGATGTTTGGGATGTGCTGGATGCGTCTGGCCAGGTGCTCGCACAGACGCCCATCGTTGTGTTGGCCGCAGCGCACGCCACACAAGATATTTTGAGTGCGAGTGGGCTATTGACGGATGACGCACGCTTGCGCGGGATGCATCCACTGGGGGGGGAGGTGACGCACGTTCCTGACCGTTTGATATCTGGTGGGCCGCGATGCATTGTGTCTGGCGATGGCTATGTCCTCCCGACTGTGGATGCACACTGTGTGACAGGCAGCAGCTATTTGCATGGAGCCGAGCGCGTGTTTGTATCGAGCGATGGTGCTAAGTCTAACTTGCAGCGCGCTGAGGGATTGCTGGGTACGCGACTGATTGAGGCCGGGTCTGACTCCTCCGCGCTGAAAGGATGGGCAGGCTGGCGGGCTGTGTTGCCCGGACGATTGCCGGCTATAGGCGCTGTGGACGCGGAAGAGAGCCTTTGGGTGGTTGCAGGGCTCGCGTCCCGGGGGCTCACTTGGTCAAGTTTGGCGGGTGATTTGATCGCAGCGTCCCTGAACGGTGAACCCTTGCCGTTGGAAACCGATATAATTGACAAAATTAGTCAGATTTAAGACCGTTTCAAAAAAAATTAGAGCGCAAGCCGGGATATTACGGGCTGAGTTTATTAAAATACTTAAATCCGTCAAAATAGCGCCTTTGGTCGCTTTTACACCCACGCGCTAAACATGCACCTAGATTCACTCAAACTAGTCGATACGTTGCCCACCAAGCTTGTATTCGACGCAGGTGCGGGGATGAGATTCGTTGTTGAGCCGCATGCGCCTGGCGTGTTCCGGATTCGCTGCGGTCGCCCCGAGGCTGTTGCCGCAGATATTCTGCCAGGCGCGCGAGCACGTGCGCACGCAGAAGTCTTGCTTGCTCGGCCAGAAGCGATAGGTGAAGCCATCCTTGAGCCGCTTAAAGGCGCACTGAAGGGTTGGCGGCTTTTGCAGGGAGATGTGGGTTTAGATATCTCCGTCCATCCATTTAAATTGCATTTGCACCGAGCTGGCAAAACAGCCGTGACGCTTTCTGAGTCTGGTGTTGCCCGCTCGGATGAGCTTTGGTCCCTTGGTTTTGATCTCAAACGCAGCGACAAGATTTTTGGTTTGGGCGAGACACCGGGTGATTTGGATCGGCGCGGTGAAACAATTGTTTCTGATGCGCCGGACCATCGCGCCTTGCCGCTGGCATGGAGTCCGAATGGCTGGGGTGTTTACGTCAACACGCTGGGTCGTGTAGAGCACGACCTTGGTGCAGAATCGTCGGCTGAGTACATGATCGCCGTAGAAGATGAAACGCTCGACGTGTTTGTCTTTGCGGGTGAGCCTACCGAAATCTTGAACCAATACACCCAGCTTACCGGCCGTGCTGGTCAGCCCGTGTTGTGGTCCATGGGCGTTTGGGTTGAGCAGCATACGAGCCATAATGCATCTCAAACTGCTGAACTGATCGCAGAGTTCCGTCGGCTCAGCCTGGCAGTGGATGGTGTATTGCTGCTCCCACCGTCCGCCTGGACCTACCAAGACTCGAAGCTTTTGCCTGAGTGGGATGCCGAACGCTTCCCCAGCCCAAAGCAGCTGCTGGGTCAATTTGGTAAGCATGCGACACATCTGTGTATGCATACCATCCCCGCAGCGCTCGCAGAGTCGCCAATTTTTGCTGAACTCGAAGACCGGGGCTGGCTGCTTGTCGGCGAAAGCGGTGATGCGCATGTCTTTGAAGGTGTCGCTGCAACCGGTGGCAAGCCCTTCGGCCTCCTTGACTTAACCCATCGCGACGCGATGAAGACTTGGTCTGAGCGCCATCGTCACCTCGTGGAAGAGGGTGTTGGGGCAACGGCCTGTGATGTGCAGTTCGATATCCCTGATCACGTGGTGGCGCGTGGCGGTGAAAGTGGCGCAGTATTGCGGTCTCTTTACCCAGCCCTTGCGCGTCGCGCCTTGTTTGATGCTGCCGCGGGCCATAAAGTCCCACCCGAAGGCGTTGTCTTCAGCTCTGATTTGTTTGCTGGGGCGCAGCGGCTGTTATGGCAAAGTGCACCTCGCGTGCCCAACACCTGGGGTGGTTTGCAGCATACGTTGCGCACCGCCTTATCGATTGGTGCGAGCGGCGTACCGGTGCAAATGCATGCGCTCGGTAATGCGGCCATGCCAACCGACGAGATGACGCCCGAGCTGTATCTGCGCTGGCTTGGTATGGCGGTATTTTCTGCGAACTTGGCTTTTCAAGCACACCCAGACTTATTGCCCACGGCATTTGACGAAGCAACGCGCGCGCATGTGCAGTCATGGTTGCAATGGCGCTATCGCTTGATTCCTTACGTGCTCGGTGCGATCGAAGACGCAGCGCGCACAGGTTTGCCAGTGCAGCGCTCCATGGCGCTCTCTTTCCCTGGGGATGCCGAGGCGCAGCGCTGGGACACGCAATATATGCTCGGGCCAGCAGTGTTGGTGGCTCCGGCAATGAAGCCAGGCAAGGAGATTCAAGTTTATTTGCCTAAAGGCGATGCTTGGTGGGATCTCAATACAGGCTGGCGCTACGAAGGTGGCACGATTTGGACGGTCTCCTGTGAGCTAGACGCCTTGCCTGTGTTTGGTCGCGAAGGACACATGCTCTGCCTGGGCCCAACTGCCAATCACACCGGTGAGTTTAATTCGGCACGCATACTAGACGAGGTCTGGATGTTTGGTATGCCTGTTCACAATCCAGTGGTGATGCGTAACAAGATTCGTGTCATGCAGATGCAGGGCTCAAGCTACATCAAAGGTCTCGAGGGCTTGCGCATCCTTCCCTCTGAGGGCTTGGAAGTCAAGCGCCGCGGTGCTGAGGTTCGTATCTCGCGGGCTCGATAAGTGGCAGCACTAAATCGATCGCAAATTTTAGAAGAGCAACTTGCACGGATTGCTTCGCGCGAGCCGCTTGTGCGTGGCTGGTCGTGGCACGACCCGAAGCAGGTGCGCGATCAACTCGCCGCCTTGCCAGCAGATACGTCTGCGCTGCCCTTGGCAGGAATTACCATTGGCATAAAAGACATCTTTGATACGCATGACATGCCGACGACTTATGGCTCGGCAGCCTTTGCCAATCATCGGCCTGAACGTGATGCCTATGCGGTCGCAAAGCTGCGTGCTGCTGGTGCGCTGATCATGGGCAAGACGGTAACGACTGAGTTCGCGCATCAGCACGCAGGCCCGACAACCAATCCTCACGCGCTAGACCGCACACCGGGTGGATCGTCGAGTGGTTCTGCCGCAGCCGTGGCAGACAATATGGTGACGATGGCGCTGGGTTCGCAAACGGGCGGCTCAACGATTCGTCCAGCCGCGTACTGCGGCATTATTGGCTTTAAGCCAACACACGGAAAAGTTTCACTTGAAGGCGTTGGACCTTTGTCAGTCACGATGGACACGATCGGGTTAATGGCCCGTTCAATGACCGATATTTGTTTGCTGTCTTCCGTGCTGATTGAAAAATGTGGGGCTGTTCAAGCTCCGGCCAGGCCGCGCATCGCTTGGTATCTATCACCAGAAGTACCTGAAGCGGATCAGGATGCAGTGCGTGCACTTGAGCGTGCACGAGATATGCTGGCTGCGGCTGGGGCGGAAATCGTCGACATCCAATTGCCCGCAAACGATTTTCTGGCCCTTGGCCAGTCCAATCGCCAGATCATGGCGTACGACGCCGCACGCTCTTACGAGTCGGTCTATCGCACTCAGCCCGCAAACTTGGGTGCCTCTACGATCAAACTCATAGAAACCGGGCTGCAGATTACCGATGCGCAGTTCAAAGAAGAGCTTGCGCATGTTCAAAAGTGCAAAGAACTGTTTGCGAAGGCGATGTTAGGTGTTGATGCGGTCTTGACGCTTGGTGCTCCGGGCCAGGCGCCACTTAAATCAACCGGGACAGGGTCGTCGACCTTTAATCGGGTTTGGACAACACTTGGCGTGCCTTGCTTGACGCTGCCTTTCGGTTACGGCGATGCAAATATGCCTCTGGGTGTGCAGCTTGTCGGCGCCGTAAATGAAGACTGTCGACTACTCGCCTTGGGCTCTAAGTTTGAGGCAATTTTTACTGGCTAGCCCTCGGTTTGACAGCCAATAATGAAAAAGTCATAATATAGGGCTTGGGGTCGGTAGCTCAGTTGGTTAGAGCAGCGGACTTTTAATCCGTTGGTCGGGAGTTCGAGTCTCCCCCGACCCACCAAGTAGAAAGAAGGTCTCTAAGCGTAAATGCTTTGAGGCCTTTTTTTTTTAAGGCTCTTAGTTATTAAGCCCTGTATTTATGCGACTCTTGAGCGTTTTTTTATTTCTGTTTAGAAGGGTTTCATTTTCGTGTAACCCTTATGTAACCAGATTTCAGAAATACTGCAAATAACGTTTGACACCAATCGACAAGCGGATTTAAAAAGAAATGGCATTCTTAAAATGCCTTTAACTGGTGTTAGCTTCTTCTACGCCGATTACCTACAACCTTGGAGTCTGATATGAATATTGAACTTGATGAAGTTGTTGTGCAGGATGTCTCTGATGATGCACTGGAACTGGCTGTCGGTGGTGCGCAGGGGGGGAGGGTGTCGTACTGGCTGTCGCCGTATATGTGTTAGAGGAATCTCTACGCCACAACCTTGGAACTGTACATGAGCTTACTTCTGGGTGTTAGCTTCTTCTACGCCGATTACCTACAACCTTGGAGTCTGCTATGAACATTGAACTTGATGAAGTTGTTGTGCAGGATGTATCCGATGATGCACTGGAACTGGCTGCCGGTGGTGGGACAGCTTATGCACAAGTCAGCTGGCTCAACCTTCAAACTCACTGTGTTGCTTAGCTATTACTGTCCGGCGACTGCACTTGAGTACTAGCCACCTTCGGGTGGCTTTTTAACGCCCGAGCAGCATCGTTTGAGCAAAATACAGTGCATGGGTCTGCACAACGAAGCCGTCGATTTGCGGGGGCAAGGGTACGGTAGGGTGTCGGTTGGCTGAAATCGCGCCTGATCATTGGT
>CAMCWG010000202.1 GCA_945882005.1 Bordetella parapertussis | reverse complement strand
GAGCAAGGCTGAACGAATAAAAAATCGGTGCAATGAACGAGTAGGCATTGAGACAAATCTAAGGTGTTAGCGAAGTATGGGCGTTGATGCGCCCTTCGCTACTATATTCGATCTATGAGGTGCCCTCAGGCCTTTGGCGCACCGCGTCGTATTCATCACCGACCACGAAAACGATTAGGTTTTAAAACTCCGTACCAAGTGTTTCACCAGTCCTTAAACCGTGTGGCACTTCGTACTTGAAACCGCCTCATTTTTTAAGACGACTGAAATACTCCATATCGGTTAAGGCATCTTTTAGCGGTGGAATCAGACAAGTGGAGGAGGATGCGAGCGATCTCATCGTCTCCATCGAACCGATTTGCGTCATCTCGACTCTGGCGGACTTGCCTGGTTCTGTGGCTGCCACATAGGAAATGATTTTATGTGTCGCAGGATAGTCCTCCAGCAACCTTGCTTTTAAGATATCAAGGCGAGGTTGAACCGCGGTTTGCACACCCTTCAGAATACTATCGACGCCAATGAGTGCAGGTTGCCAGATAATTAATGGCAAAGAGGTGTCGAGCGTGCGACGATGAAAGACATAGTCCGAAGCTTCCAGCATGGTGCAGCCATGGGTACCAGGATCAAACTCAAGATCTGCGATCATGCAATCAAACGCACTCACGCCAGGCAACATCTTTGCCTCGGCACCCAGTTCCCTGCACTGATTGATCGCTAAATAACCCGGAAGTGCAAAAACCCCGGGATGGCCATACAGCACGCCGACAGTTCGATAGCCCTCTTTAACTGCTGTCACCATCGCCGCACACATTTCTGCGTAACTGAGTCGACGATCTTTACCGCTCCCATACAGGTCAGCAAGGTCAAACGTGTGCGCGTTATTGGCCTTAATCCAGGCAATCACGTCTTGCTCCTCTCCGACATTAAAAAAAACACGCTCTGCATTTTTAATGACATCGATCGATTCAAGCGTCATTTGATTTGGAAACTGAATCCCGGTACCGACAATTGTTAAGCTACCTAACATCCGCTTTCCAAAAAAAAACGCCGATTAATATCGGCGCGCTATTAAATTTATACTGCTTTTAATTCATGCTCAAACTTGCTGCACGGTTAACGACACGACCCCAATAGCTGGAGACTTTACGCTCCTGAACCATCGACTGGTGAATCGTTTCAAGAGCACCATCATGCGCCTCTTGGGCGATGGGCGTGATGCCGAGTATAAAAGGATGCGGCCAAGCTGACGATTGCGAGTGATGAACAGCGTTTTCATCGACTGTGGTACGGATAAGAGCAATCGGATAAGGCCAGAAGTCTACAGATTGATTTGTATTATGGTTTTGCATTTTTTAAATCCCATAGTTAAACAGCATTTATCTAGAGCCGATATTAATGTTTTGATTTCGCAGTTGTCAATCTGATTTCGAGCGATATTAGTACTTGATCGCTTTATTTCATCGAGATCACACCTTGTGCCCACATACTCCCACCCTCAATGCACCTGCGGGTCGCATGCCAACCATTTTTGTGCCGCATGGTGCTGGTGGCGCATCCCTGATTCGCACAGAGAACCGGTGGACAAGGAATCAGCATCAGAGGACGTGGGTGTTTCTTTAGGCACCCTGCTCATGAAGGGTTACTCAACATAGAGAATAGACCTACTGTCGGCCTTAGCGAAACCGCGTAGCCTATCACTTATCCCCTTAAGGAATCCCTATGAAACCAATGAAGTTCACCAGTTTGGCTGTTGCCATTCTTTCAATAGGCGTGTCAAGCTTCGGTAGTAATTTCGCGTTTGCCGATCCAGACCCTAACGCGATGATCAATCAGTTTGAATTGACTGGTGGCAAGTTTGAGGGCTTCAGACGGTCGGGCGCAAAAGGTGTTTGCGCAACCGGTGAGTTTGTCGGCAGCCCAGAGGGTAAAAATATTTCTAGCGCCTCTGCGTTCAGCGGCAAGGCGATCCCAGTTATTGTGCGCTTTTCAGTAGGTGGCGGAAGTCCCAAAGCAGCTGACAATACGAAATCGCAACGAAACTTAGCCTTGCAGTTTGCCTTGCCAAACAACGAAATCTGGCAGATGGGAAACATATCAGCGCCTGTCTTTGGCGCGGCTACGCCTGATCAGTTTTTCGGACGCTTACAATCCTTGCAGCCTGACCCAACCACCAAAATGGCGGATCCCGCTAAAGTCAAAGCTTTTGCAGATGCAAACCCAGCAGTACTGCTCCAAGGAAAATACTTTGCCTCGAAAGCTGTTCCTGCCAGTTACGCTTCAACGAACTATTGGGGTGTCCACGGCTTTGGTTTTACAAGTGCCGGCAACCAGAAAGTTTGGGGCAAGTGGGTTTTTGAACCGGTCGACGGCGTGCAAACGCTATCCGATGAAGACGCGAAGTCGAAAGGTGCAAATTTCTTGTTTGATGACTTACGCCAACGTGTAACCTCGGGCAAGGCATCTTTTAATTTCAATCTTGAAATTGCTCAAGCAGGTGATGTACTCAATAACGCCACAATCCCACTTCCAGAAGGCAGGAAGAAAATCACCCTGGGTGTCTTGAAAATTGTGTCGGTTTCACCGGACAGCACGGGCCCTTGTTTAAGCATGATCTTTGATCCAAACATCATGCCGAAAGGGGTTGAGGGAGCATCTGACCCGATGTTGCGGGCAAGAACAGCCTCTTATGCCGTTTCGTTTGGTCGTCGGATTACTGAGGGCGCAAAGCAATAACAGTTAACTGATGCGTGAGCCTCGGTCACTCGAGCATCACGCCATCGACGTAGTACCAACGACCGTCTTGAAGGGTAAAGCGACTTAATTCGTGCAAGCGCGAAGCCTTACCTTGCATACGACCGCAGGGGCAGGCTGTGTTTTTATCGAGGGTGATCATTCGGATGGGTTCGCAAGAGGGGAGCTTTGTTTCACATCGTTGTTAAAACCGATGATTAATACGGGCTTGTTTCAAAATCTCATTAGCCATGTAGCGCTAGCAGCGCAATTACCTTCTTATAAAAACCCTTCATGCGGGAATAATTGTTCCATCCCAAGGAGATTCATTTATAGCCGGACTAAAAGCTAAGACTTTTTTCAACTTAGCTAAAGGCCATATTATGAACACTTTCTCTTGCACGATGCGTAATGTTGAATTTCTGACTCATTAATAAGTCACTAATCTAGTAATGGATCATTAATGACCCATTACTATTGATTTAATTCAACCGATAGGCGAGAATGGCTCATTAACCTTTCAAATAAGACTATTTTGGTTTACTAATGAGTCAACCCTAACATGGTTAAACCACTTTCACGCCCCATTTCACAACACAGTAGCAATGCGCTTCTGTTGCTGGGTCAACTCGTGCGCGAAGCGCGTATAAAAAAATCCATGACCACGACAGACTTGGCTTCTCGTGCAGGAATCTCACGCTCACTGCTCCAGCGCATCGAGCGAGGAGACCCAAGTTGTTCAAGTGGAGTGGTGTTTGAAGTGGCCACCATTTGTGGCGTGCCACTATTTGAGCAAGACTCCAGGCAGCTGGCTTCCCATCTTACCCAGCATCAAGAAAAAATGACGTTGCTACCAAAAGCCGTTAGATCCAGCGCTCTGGTAGTAAAAGATGACTTCTGAAATCGACTCCAAGTATTCAGAAGCTTACGTCTGGATTTGGTTACCCAATGCCACGCAACCTGTTGTGGCGGGAAGATTGTCGACCCAAGGTCAACAATTAGTTTTCAATTACGGAAAGAGCTATCTCGCCCGAGAAAATGCGATCGCGCTGTATGAGCCCGAGCTACCTTTGCGCGCAGGCGCGCAACCGCTGCTGCCGGGCATGAGCATGCCCAGTTGTATCCGCGATGCATCTCCCGACGCGTGGGGACGACGGGTTCTCATCAATCGCAAGCTTGGCACAGCGGGGAAAGATCCCTCTTGGATTGAACTGAGCGAATTAACCTATCTTCTCGAGTCGGGATCCGACAGAATCGGTACACTAGATTTTCAGAATTCTGCCACTCAATATGTGCCCAGGCACTCTCTTCAACCTACGCTTGAAGAACTGTTAACTGCTGCGGAGAAAGTCGAGCGCGGTGTGCCGCTCTCTCCCGAACTTGACCAAGCCTTATTGCACGGCACCTCTTTGGGCGGAGCCAGACCCAAAGTGCTGCTAAATGACGGCACGCGCAAGTTCATCGCAAAGTTTCCCGCAAGCAATGATCTGTATAGCGTTGTCAAAGCGGAGTTCATTGCGATGCGCCTGGCCCAAAAAGTTGGACTAAATGTGGCCCCCGTGCAATTGCGTCGCACGCTAGGCAAGGACGTATTGTTGATTGAGCGTTTTGACAGAATATGGTCTGACGGAAATTGGCACAGGCGCGCTATGGTGTCTGCGCTGACAATACTCGAGCTCGATGAAATGATGGCAGCCTACGCCAGCTACGAAAAACTCGCAGAGATCATCCGACATCGATTCTCCAATCCGAAGCCTACTCTGCGAGAGCTTTTTTCAAGAATTGTTTTCAATATTCTATGTGGAAACACCGATGACCACGCTCGCAACCATGCTGCGTTTTGGGACGAACAACTGACGTTGACTCCCGCGTATGACATTTGTCCCCAATCACGCACGGGACAACAAGCCTCGCAAGCCATGCTTATTCGCGACAATGATCGCACGAGTCAGGTCAGCACATGCATTGCTGCAGCATCGCTATTCCTGCTCAATCAAAACGAAGCAATCAGCATTGTCAATCATCAAGTAAAAGTCATTGAGCATACGTGGCAAGCGGTTTGTGAAGAGGCCTCATTAAGCGAAGTGGATCAAATGCTATTTTGGAGGCGACAGTTTCTAAACCCCTTCGCATTTCTTAATGCACCGACTGGGGTACACGCTGCGAATACGACGCATCCCTGATTCGAACAGGGGACCTGCGGATTAACAGAAAAGTCGGTTGTTTAAATATTGTTTAAAAACAGTAACTTATCTTCAAAAAAGATCAACGTGTAATAATTCGTGTAATTGAATCAAGAGTTGCATTATGCAACTCTTGGGCACTTAGGTTCGTTTTTGCACATTACACTAACAATAAAACA
Source organism: Bordetella parapertussis (assembly GCA_945882005.1). Taxonomy (GTDB): domain Bacteria; phylum Pseudomonadota; class Gammaproteobacteria; order Burkholderiales; family Burkholderiaceae_B; genus Zwartia; species Zwartia parapertussis_C. The sequence continues at coordinate 403 of CAMCWG010000202.1, read as the reverse complement.
CCAATCTATTTAATCAATAAACACAGCAATCTGCAGGATACGCAGCTTCCAAGTTGCCCGATTGTTTCCCCATCATATTTTTGCGCTGACCTTTTCTGGTCGTAATTTTTGTCGACTTAAGTTAGTTTGTACTCAAAAACTTTAATCAAGGTGTAGTTGTGGTCCGAAACTCAGTTTTGAGCGCAGTAATAAAAGCCATTAGCGCGGGGAATGTATCTCGATCGTTGCGAGTTATAAGGCCAAGCTTTGCCATGGGTAGAGGTAGTTTTACTGAAAATACATTCAATAGACCAGCTTTAGCATAGTGCTGGGCTACATCTGATGGCAGAACTGACAGTGAATCGGTTTTAGAAATAATCGACGTTGTAGCGAGTATCGATGAGGTCTCTAAAATATGAGGGAC
>CAMCWG010000201.1 GCA_945882005.1 Bordetella parapertussis | reverse complement strand
GGTGTATCCAATGTAATTGCTAAGGCTGCTGCCGAGGGCAAGTTCGAGTTTTTACCGAAGCTAGAGTGGCTCGATATGATTGCTTGGATTGCCACACTTTGCACGATGGCGTTAGGATCCATACCACAGCAAGATGTGTTTCAGCGTGTGAACTCGGCTAAAACAGAATCAGTCGCTATTTGGGCGACGGTCATTGGTGGCGTCACATATTTCTTTTTTGCGGCAGTCCCTTTATTTCTGGCCTACACGGCGAACATCATTGATCCGGAGATGGTGTCAAAGCTGTTGCACACCGATGCGCAACTCATATTACCAACGCTAATTATGGAACACATGCCGTTCTATATGCAGGTGATATTTTTTGGTGCACTCATTTCTGTGATTATGAGTACCGCCTCGGGAACCCTGCTTGCTCCATCAATTACCTTTACAGAAAACATTCTGAAAGGTTTTGTGCCGCATATGTCGGATCGCACATTGCTAATCGCGACGCAAATAACGGTCTTGGTGTTTAGTGGTTTAGTGACGTTGTATGCAATCGCCACAGAAGCATCGATTCACACGATGGTTGAAAATGCCTACCGAATCACGTTGGCGGGCGCCTTCGTACCCTTGACGGCGGGGCTATTTTGGAAGCGTGCGAGTAACCTCGGCGCGGCATTGGCTATTTTGTTCGGCCTTTCCACGTGGATTATTCTCGAAGTGACGGGTATCGACGAACCCGTTCAGCCGCAGGTCGTCGGGGCAGTCGCGAGCTTGTGTGGAATGCTGCTTGGTTCTTATTTGTCACCGAATCGGCATTTGCCTAGCCACTCTCATTAAATGTCTGCCTCGGCCTATTCGTGTCAGGATCCCAGCCACGGCTAGCGTCCAGACAATCAATGGACCAGTTGGCAGGTCTAACCACGCTGAGAGAAATATTCCGCTGATATAGCCAGCGATCGCCAAGAGATAGGCTGCACGAGACCGTTGTCGTGTTTGCATTGCCGCGCATGCGAGTGCGGGAATGATGAGCGTCGCGAATACAAGGTAGACGCCTACAAGTTGAACCGATATCGTGATGGCGATAGCAAAGAGGCTGTAGAAGGCCCAACGACGCCCATTTAATAGATAGAGGCCTAGCAAGACGATCGCTGTTCCTGCCGAGGCATATTTGAGTTGCTCCGTCGATACCCACAAGATTTGACCTGATAACAAATCTGAAAGGTGTTGCCCGCCGTGTGGATCGCCATGCGCCAACAATAGGATCGCTGTCGCTGCCAATATAAATACAACGCCGATGATGGGCTCTTGCAAGTGTGCGCCGAAGCGCTCAAGTGCGACGAGTCCCCAGGCCGCGCACAGGGACAGTGACACGGCACCTATTTGTATCCAATATGCTGGTGCTTGTTCGCCTGCAATAACAAGAACCAGATAGGCGCCAAGCCCCGCTATTTGTGCGATGGCGAGATCGATAAAGATGATCCCACGGGCCAGGACTTGTATTCCAAGTGGAATATGCGTGGAGATGACTAGCGCGCTAGCCCAGAGAGCAGGCCACAGCAAGTTCAGTGGTACCTCGCCAGGTAGTGTGAGCTCACTCATGTTTGAGGTCCATCATTGCAGCCGTTGGCGCGAGGAAAGCAGCTTCCTGTTGCGGTGGTGTGAGTTTACTGTGCTTGGATCAGACGTCGAATCGTGTCGTCAAACAAAGCAGGTAATGTTTTTGCTTCAGCGTTACCGCCGACCGTGAACGGCAGGCTTACAACGGGAATCTTCGCATTTTCACTGAACCATATTGCAGGCTTGCGATTTAAGTATGCGGAAGTCATGACCAGACGTCCATGTAAAGTCGCTTGCTTCTGTAGGATTGCAGTTAGATGCGTAATGGAAGGGTCAGCGCCAGGCGTTGCCTCAAGCACTCCAATCTGGTTCAAACCGAGCCAGTTGTTGAGGTAGGTGAACGCATCGTGCTGCACCCATACTTTCATGCCACGTAGCACGCTGGCCTGTTGTTCCCAGCGTACGAGATGCGTCGACCAGGCGCCCAAGAACACATTTAGTCTTGTTTGGTAATGTGCGCTGTTAACGGGATCTAAGAGAATAAATCGTTCGGAGAGTGCGCGTGCGATTGGAATGTAGTTCCGTGCATCGAGTTGAATGTGTGGATTACCAGAGGCATGCACATGCCCCTGGCTGCGGTCCACGGAGATGGGCACATCAAGTATCTGAATATATTGTGCGGCTTCGAACATGCCTACTCTGCCAGGCATGATGTTTGGGTTACCTGCATCACGCTGGAGAACGGGTAACCACCCAGCCTCCAGCTCTGCACCTGTGGCGATTAATAAATTTGTTGTGCGAGCGCGTGCGAGCAGCCCCGGGCGCGCTTGGACTTGGTGTGCGTCTTGTAGTGCATTGGTCGCAGTGAAGACAGAGACCTTTTCTCCACCGAGGTCTTGAGCGAGCGCACCCCATTCGGGAACCGTGGCGAAGACCTTCAGCTGCGCATGTGCATGACCGGTCAGGGTTAAAAGAAGGAGGGTGTATGCCGCGCACCGATACAAGCCGTTCCATATCGCAAAAAGTTTATTTGGGGTCGCTCCATACATCTCCACACTCCTAGAATTTGTGAGCACCGTGCGCACCAAGACTCATGATGTATTGCAAAAAGACTTGATTATTTGTTTTGCCAGGACCGTAAGATGTATCCGTAGCGAGCTGCAGTCTGAACATCGAGTTTTCAGAGTTGGCCCAGTCCAGCATGACGGTGTTGCGGGTGGGGTTCCATGACTCCAGTGCGCTACCTGCAAAGGTGCCTGAGCCAAAGCCGTAATTCGAGTTGCCGCCATACAACTGATCAAAGCGGTACCCTACGCGCCAGTTGGGCATGAACTGGTAAATGCCCTGAACGTAGAAGCCGCTTTGGGTGTTGTTGTAGGGGTTTCCGGTGCAGGATTCGGATTCGCAGGCACCGTAAGGGACTGCCGTGTTAATTGTTGCCGTGCCCTTTTGCGTATTCCAAAACGCCTCTCCTTGCAGTTTGAAACTCTGTCCCGCTTTGGGAATCCACTTGTAGACAAAGTCTGCGATCAGAATGTTTGTATTGCCTGAGAAATCAAACGTATCGGTGTCGTTCAGCGAAGAGACGCTGGGGCGTCCTCCGGTCGAGGCGCCTACGTACGATAGGCCACCTTGCCATGATGCGGTAGTGCCAACGTCTCCGCCAAGTTTTGCGAAGAGTGTTCCAAGTCTGGGTTTGTTTTCGTTGAAGTTGTTACTGTTGGGGTATTGCATGCCTTGCCCGATCTCAGCGCCGAAGCGTAGATACATATTGTCGAGCGGTGCGACCCAGGACAACTGACCCCCAGTGTTGTTGAGCTGTCCACCCAAAAAGGCTTTGTACGCCAGAGGTAAGTCGACGAAATCCCATTCATGAGGATGTTTGTTATTGAGATAACCAACATTTGAAAAGAACTTGCCTCCTTTAACTTTTAAACCTGCGGGAAGATTGATTGTTTCGAAAAACGCTTCTTCTAACGCAACGCTAAAGTCGGTCCCGTCTTGTCCGAGGACAAGACGAGCTTCAGCGCGAAACAGGTTATCGACGGTTCCTGCAAATGCGAACTCAGACTCCCCAAGAGAGAACCCGCGCGGAACGTTTTCGCCGCCAGAGGGAATAAAGCCACGTCGCAACGCCTCTGGATTTTGGCTCTGCGCTGAATACTTGCCGTCCAGAATGAGCGCGATTTCTGGTGTGAACGCTCCAACTTTTGGCAAAGTAACCCCACGGGTCATTGTAGGTGCCGCGGTAGGTGTGGCTGTAGTGGCCGGGGCACTTGTGTTTGCGACTGATGTGGGGACTTGCGCCTGGGGGGCAGTAGTCAGCACGGCCGCACCCGCCTTTGCGCCACTGGCTGGAGTGGTCGCCGCTCTCGGCGCAGAGGTCACTTGTGTGTTTTGTTGCTGGAGCGTCGTTATTTTTTTCTCTAGGGCGTTGATACGTTGCTCGTAGGCATCCCGCATCGCTTTCAAGCTTTCTTGGAGCTGTGCAATATCTGCTGCAGAGGCTGCTTGCCCAAAGCTTGCGGTTGGACATGCGACGCAAGCAATTATCCCTAGTGCAAATAGGGTGTGTGTTAGCGACGTTAGCTTTCTCATTTTGGCTCCTCGGGAATGCGCAGCAATGCACGGTTTAATTATTAACGATAATGATAATACATTATCGTTAAAAATTAGTCCATTTGAGTAAGAACCACTTGGGCGGGAAATTAGTCTGGGGTATCGTGGAGTCCCTTTAGATCGATATAAAGCCATGACAGCAGCAAGCCAAACCCCAATCGTTCAATTTGATGCGCTAAGAGCGTTCATTAGCCGCTCCCTAGTCGTCGTCGACATTCCTTTGCCTGATGCAGAAGTCGTCGCCAATTTAATGGCACAAGCCGATTTGCAAGGTTCTGATGGCCATGGCGTGATTCGGCTTCCCCAATACGTCAAGCGCATCCGTGCAGGTGGCATCAACACACGTCCAAATATCCAAGTTGTGCAAGAGCGCGCGGCAATGGCAATCGTAGATGGCGATAATGCGATGGGGCACTTAGCCGTGTCGCGAGCAGTCAATCTTGCGATTGAAAAAGCTCGTACAGCAGGTGTCGCATGGGTGGGTACGCGTAACAGTAACCACGCAGGTCCCGCCTCGCTGTATGCCCGTATGCCTGTTGCGCATAACATGATTGGTCTGTACTTCGCGGTCGGAAATGCTAACCATTTGCCGGCTTGGGGCGGAATGGATATGTTGTTATCGACAAACCCTATTGCAGCAGCGATCCCTGCGGGCAAAGAGCCCGAGATTGTGCTGGACATGGCCACGACCGTCGCCGCGTATGGCAAGGTCAAGGCAAAGGCAAAGCGCGGCGAGATGATGCCCGAAGGCTGGATGATTGACCGGCAAGGTCAGCCATTGTTGGATCCGACGCATTCAGAAGAGGGGTTTTTACTGCCGATTGGGGGTTATAAAGGTTACGGCTTGGCGCTGATCGTAGGTTTGCTGGCGGGTACGCTGCAAGGTGCTGCGATGGGCAAGGACGTCGTTGACTTTAATAAAGACAGCGTGACGCCAACCAACACTGGTCAGGCGATACTAGCCATTAATCTCGAAGCGTTCGGCGAGGTGAATGTGTTTAAGTCTGCTGTTGACACGTTGGTGCAAGATATCCGGGCGAGTGAACGTCTACCGGGCGTTGATCGCGTTTGGCTGCCAGGGGAGCAAAGCCACGCTCGTCGCCAGGCGTATGGTGAAAACGGTATTCCAGTGGCAGGTGCTCTTGCAAAAGAGCTTGAAGTCTTAGCAAAGGATCTCGGCGTGGAGCCGATGCAAATCAACTAAAGCTTTTTCTTAGGAAGACAACATGAAGAAAATAACCAAGACACTATTAATAGCCTCTGCCCTCTGGAGCGCAGCTGCGACAACGTACGCACAAGACTATCCCAACAAGGCGATCCGAATGATCGTTCCATTGG
>CAMCWG010000200.1 GCA_945882005.1 Bordetella parapertussis | reverse complement strand
TTAGTGACTGGCTTAGTGACTGGCTTAGTGACTGGCTTAGTGACTGGCTTAGTGACTGGCTTAGTGACTGGCTTAGTGACTGGCTTAGTGACTGGCTTAGTGACTGGCTTAGTAACTGGCTTAGTAACTGGCTTAGTAACTGGCTTAGTAACTGGCTTGACAGCTGGCTTTGCAGCAGCTTTTTGGGGTTGCGTCTTTTTCGGGGGTGCTTTTTTGGGAGGCGCCTGCCCGGAGGCCGCCTGATTAGGCGCATCGCCTGGGATTGTCTCGGTGTTTTGGGCTTGCACAGCCCCCACACTTATTCCCAGAGTCGTTGCGAGAAAAAGTCGAGCAAAAAGAAACAGCACGCTTTAAACAGTCACCTATTCAGGGCAGCTTTGCCCAAAGTTTGTCGTCACAATCCGGCAAACCTTCGCCGCTTCAGAGCTATTATAGTTCCTATACAGCGTTCAAACACAGTCAAATTTAGGGTTTTTTAGACTATGGCAGATCAAAGAATACCATTATTAGTCAATTGGTTAAATCGAATTCCTCAGAAATTAGGTCTAAAAATTGACACGCTTGCACCGGCCTCAAGTGATGCCAGCTTTCGGCGCTACTTCCGAATAGAGTCTGCCGGTGGCACTTTAGTGGTGATGGACGCCCCACCACCAAAGGAAGACTGCCGCCCATTCGTCGACGTTGCGAACCGCTTAGCCGCAGTAAACCTGAATGTTCCAAAAATCCTAGAAAAGGATCTAAATCAGGGATTTTTACTTCTTTCTGATCTTGGGCCAACAACTTACTACAACAAAATCCTCGAAGGGGTAGAGGATTCCACCTTACAAAAAATGTACCGTGAAGCGCTCTCAGCCTTAGTTCGTATGCAGACAACTACCGTCCAAGGGCTACCTCGCTATGATGCTGCACGCCTCAAAGAGGAGCTCGGTCTGTTTACAGAGTGGTACACAAGCGTGCATTGCAAAACCACGCTCACCCCAGAGAGCTTGCAGGCCTTAGATGGCGTTTTCGACGTGTTGGTCAAACACAACGCAGCCCAGCCTGAAGTGTTCGTCCACAGAGATTTTCATTCGCCCAATTTAATGCTGTGCGAAGACGAAAAATTTGGTGCCAACCCGGGAATTCTCGACTTTCAAGACGCGGTCGTGGGGCCAATCACCTACGATCTCGCCTCTATTGTGATGGACGCCAGAACCACCTGGGAAGAGCCCCAGCAAATCGACTGGGCAATCCGCTATTGGGAGCAGGCCCGTAAAAGCAATTTACCCGTGCCTGCCGATTTTGCCGACTTTCACCGAGACTATGAGTGGATGGGCCTGCAGCGCAACCTTCGGATCCTCGGGGTATTCGCTCGCCTGAACCACCGTGACGGCAAGTCCTCATATCTTGCACACATGCCTCGCGTCAATCAATATGTCAGGCAAGTCGCTGGCCGGTACATCGCGTTCAAACCACTGCTCCGCATCCTCGATCAACTAGATCAGGTCCAAACCAAAGTCGGGTACACCTTCTGATGCATGCGATGATTTTGGCGGCAGGCCGGGGAGAGCGTATGCGCCCGTTAACGGATCACCTACCCAAGCCTCTACTGCCCGTTGCGGGTAAACCGCTCATCGTTTGGCATCTTGAAAAGCTCGCTACGGCGGGGATAACCGACGTTGTCATCAACCATGCCTGGCTTGGACAAAAAATTGAAGACCTGCTTGGCGACGGCTCTGACTTCGGTGTTCGGATTCAGTACTCGCCCGAGCCTGTCGCGCTAGAAACAGCCGGCGGAATAGCTACTGCGGGGCCGCTATTGGGAGCAGGACCTTTTTTGGTCATCAATGGAGATGTCTGGTGTGATTGGAATCCAAGTGCCGCCCACGCCATTGCCCAAGAGTTGGTTCGAACCAAACATCTTGCCTGGCTCCTTTTAGTCGAAAACCCAGAACACCACCCCCAAGGAGACTTCGTTCTCCTCGAAGATGGACATCTCAGTGACCAAACGGGGATCCGAAAGACATTTTCTGGCATTGGCGTCTATCAACCTGCTCTTTTCGCGGATACCGCTATTGGACAACCTGCCAAACTTGCTCCTCTTTTGCGGGCTGCCATGCAGGAGAAAAAAATAATCGGCGATCTGCACGACAACTTCTGGCTCGACGTTGGCACACCCGAACGTCTCGCGGCGTTAAAATACAGGCTCAACCACCAACTCTAACTCCCAATGGTCATTCGCGTTCAAGCAAAACGTGCGGTTTTTAAGCCCGCTCCGTACGACACACGGCGTCGCCCGCGTCGTATTCCGAGCTGGCTGATCGTCCTACTCCTAGGCGTATTGCTAGGCAGTGGTGGCGTACTTTTTCTGCAAGCCAGTTACGGTGCCAAGCGTTTAACGACTGAGCAGGCACAAAAACTTACGGACGAGCTAAAAATCGTCTCGGCTGAGCGCCAGGCATTACAAACGCAAGTGGATAACCACGCGCGTTCGCTCGAAGGCGAGCGCATGCAGAATGCGGACATCATCAAAAGCCTGCGCGAAGATCTCTCGACGGCGCAAGCAATCATCGCCCCCATGAAAGAGCAACTGAACCTCCTAGTTCAAACGCTACCTTTCGACCCGCGCTACGGCGTCGTAGGAGTGAGCACCAGCACCTTTACCCAAACAAAAAAAGGCGGACAGCTGTCGTATCTAATTTGGTTGCTGCGGGCCAAACCAGAGAAACAAGACTTCACCGGATGGCTAGAGCTCTCTTACGAGGGCCGCTGGCCGACCGGACGCGTTGAAACCATACCGACACCTCGCGCTGCGGTGCAATTCAATCATTACTTACCTGTAAGCGGAGTAGCGAACTTGCCCGAAGGCTTTGTGGTTCAGCGCGTCAACGTAAAGATTCTCGCCCAAGACGGTAAGCGACAGATCACCTGGCGCGTGTTGCCCGTTCAAGCGCAATAGAACGCAGAATCGTGCCACACACAAGCCTGTCTGACGGTTGCACGCCTGCGTGGCAGCCGAGACGGCGGCTGCTCGGGTTGCTCGCACTAGGCTTATTGGTTCATGTCGGGTTCGCGACCCTTTTGACCCTCTCTGTCGACGAGGCCCATTACGCCTATTACGCAGTGCGCCTGGACTGGAGCTATTTTGATCACCCTCCACTCGTAGGCTGGATTCAATGGCCGCTTGTTGCACTGGGTCTACCAGACACCATTCTGCGTCTCATTCCCCAAGCACTTTGGCTCGCGGCCTGTCTTCTCGCCCGCAGACTCGCCCTAGACGTGAACGCCATGGTTCCCAGCTGGAACGACTCGCCCTCTGCAAAAGAAGCGGCGGGGCTCTGGGCGGTTGCGCTCATGCTTTGCGCACCCCTCATGCATGTGCTTGCCGTCGGCTTGTTGCCAGACTCCTTGCTGATGGTACTGACTTTGCTGATTATGCAAAGCACACTCAAGCTCGCAATCGCGTCGCGGGATTCGCAGGCCACCTCACTTAAACATTGGCTCATCCTTGGCCTGCTTCTGGGGTTGGCCGGTCTGTCAAAGTACACCGCCGTTCTCCCGGCGCTCGTGGTCATTGCACTTCTTTTGGGCGCGTACGGCATCGTCCTACTTACAAAAAAAGGGCCCTGGCTTGCGGTCGCGTTAGCATGTCTGATCGTCACCCCAGTTTTTGTCTGGAACGCTCAACATGACTGGGTCTCTTTCGTCTACCAACTCAAGCATGGCAGCGGCGGTACTTGGCAGCTACGCCGCCTAGCCGCCTTCATTGGAATTCAAATCGCAGCCTACGGCCCACTCCTCGTGCTAGGCGCCTACCTTTGCTTGCGCGACATCTTGCGCCAAAAGCGATGGCTGATCGCCGGTCTCACGCTGTTTTTTATTGTGCCTTTTGCCGTGACTGCGCTCCTCTCCGGCGGTGGCAGCCTTCCACACTGGACCGCACCAGCATGGCTAGCGATGATCCCCTTGGCCGCAAACGCCATTGGTGCGCACTGGGCGAGCGGCAAACAGTTCTGGATTCGCGCCTTCGTACGAGCCCAAGTGGTTATTTGTGTTGCAGCGTTTACCTTGCTTTTCTTTGTGGGCATCCCAGGCATTGCGCAGGATCACCCTTGGGGCAAAAAGAACCCGCTCGCCGACATGTGGGGCTGGCAAAACGCTGGGGCGACGGCCCAGAGGCTTAGCCACCAACATAATATCCCGTCAATTTCTGTACGCAACTGGACACTCGCAAGCCGCATGGCTTGGTACGCGCAGCCCCTCCCGATTTTTGTTCTGGACAAGCGTTTCGACCAGTTTGACCTTTGGTTTGGCGAAATACCCACCGGGGCAGACAGTCTTTTTGTAAACTGGTCTCAAATGCGTTTCGACTTGCCCACTCAACCCGGTGGCTTTGGATCGTGTACCTTACTTGAGCAACTCGACATCAAACGACTTGGGCGTTCGATCTCTGACTTTAGTTTTTATCATTGCCGCAACTGGGGTTCTGCCCCAACTCCAAAATAGACGTCGTTCAGTGAAAAAAACCTTTAAAACACTCTGGCCTTATCTTCGCATTGTTTTGTCTTTGCTGCTGCTATGGCTTGCGGCGCGAAATATTGACTGGCAAGCCCTCAAAGAAACCAAGATCGCAATCAAGCCAGGTTGGTTTGTACTGGCTCTTGTCCTGCTTGTCTTCGCAAACCTTCTTGCAGTTGTGCGCTGGGGCTGGATTATGCGCAGCATGGGTCTGCGTCTACCCGTCTCGCGCTACATCACGCTCTATTTCGCGGGTGGCCTCATTAACCAAGGTTTGCCAAGCACTATTGGAGGCGACAGTTATCGTGCAGTCGAGGGCAGTCGGTTAGGTCTTATTCGACAGCGCAACGTCGGTCAAGCTGCAGGCACACACATACCAACTCTATCCGAAGAGCTTCACCAGCCCATCGATCTGAACCGGGCTCCACCACGTTTACGCCTTGGCTTCATCAGTGTTGCGCTCGATCGCGGACTTGGCCTGATCGGTAACAATATCTTAGGCGCCGTAGGCCTCATACTCGGCGGCGTCATGATCGGACCTTGGGGCCAGTCCCTTGGCTGGTGGGCACTCGGCGCCATGATCGCCGGGGCAGCATTCGCAAGTCTGTTGCTCGGGTCACCTCGCACACGCATCTGGATTCAAAAAATACTCACAAAACTCGGTATGCCTGAAGCCATGCCCGGACTCAAAACTGCCCTCGGCTGGCCCACCGTCATACCTCAGCTCAGTATTTCCATTTGTACGCACATGATCGCTTTGACAGCGTTCTGGTGCTGCTTACAGGCGTTTGGCACAACCGCACCCTTTGCCGCTCTCATGGTGGGTCTGCCTGCCCTCGGCTTGCTCATGATGTTGCCAATCAGCATTTCTGGCTGGGGTTTACGCGAAGCAACACTATCAACGACCCTCGCTCTCTGGGGCGTAGACAGTGGCATTACCGTGCTTGCCTCCGTCAGTTTTGGGATTGTCACCTTAATCACCTATCTGCCAGGCGCAATCTCCCTTTTACAGCGCCGACGCCAAGACGATCTGAGCACAAAGCATT
>CAMCWG010000199.1 GCA_945882005.1 Bordetella parapertussis | reverse complement strand
GCCAGCGTAGCTTTTTCAAGCGACATGCCGGTTTCTTCGGAAATGACGGTACCACCGGTGAGGATGGCGATGTCTTCGAGCATTGCTTTACGACGATCACCAAAACCAGGAGCCTTAACAGCTGTAGTTTTGAGAATGCCGCGGATGTTATTGACAACCAGCGTAGCCAAAGCCTCGCCTTCGACATCTTCAGCCACGATCAACAGTGGGCGGCTCGACTTAGCAACTTGCTCAAGTACGGGCAGCAGGTCACGAATATTGCTGACCTTCTTGTCGTAAATCAGAACAAATGGATCATCCAGCGCTGACACTTGCTTGTCAGGGTTGTTGATGAAGTAAGGCGACAGATAACCGCGGTCAAACTGCATACCTTCAACGACGTCGAGCTCGTTTTCGAGCGACTTACCGTCTTCAACAGTAATGACGCCTTCTTTGCCGACTTTGTCCATTGCGTCAGCAATGATCTGGCCGATTGAGAAGTCGCTGTTTGCCGAGATCGAACCGACTTGTGCGATTTCTTTGGTGGTTGTGCAAGGCTTCGAAAGCTTCTTGAGCTCTGCCACTGCAGCAATCACAGCCTTGTCGATACCGCGCTTGAGATCCATTGGATTGATGCCGGCAGCCACGTACTTCAGGCCTTCGACAACAATCGACTGCGCCAGCACGGTAGCCGTGGTGGTGCCGTCACCGGCATTGTCAGAAGTCTTGGAAGCAACTTCCTTGACCAACTGAGCACCGATGTTCTCAAACTTGTCTTTGAGTTCGATTTCTTTTGCGACCGACACGCCGTCTTTAGTGACGGTTGGGGCGCCGAAAGAACGCTCGAGCACGACGTTACGGCCCTTAGGACCGAGAGTTGTTTTTACTGCGTTGGCGAGGATATTCACGCCACGGACGATACGCACACGTGCGTCATCGCCGAATAGGACTTGCTTGGCAGCCATTTAGATTTCCTTCCGTATTCTGTGAATTACTGGACCACGGCGAGGATTTCTTCCTCGCGGATGACGAGGACTTCTTCGCCATCGACTTTAACGGTCTGACCGGCGTATTTGCCGAACAGAACTTTGTCGCCGACTTTGACATCCATCTTCAACACTTTGCCGTCTTCGGTTTGTTTACCGGGACCAACGGCTAACACCTCACCCTGATCGGGCTTTTCAGCGGCGCTTTCAGGGATAACGATGCCCGAGGCAGTTTTGCGCTCGTTGTCCAGGCGTTTGACGATCACGCGATCGTGCAGGGGACGCAGGGCCATGTAGAACTCCTGTTACAAAAATAATGGTTGTTAGAAACACTTCGCTAAGTTGCCAACAAAGATTGTTAGCACTCATCGAAGTCGAGTGCTAATTATAAGGCCTCTTAGCCGGATTTCAAGTCCGGCCCACGAATCCCAAGGGAATTGTCTATTTGCGAGCTGCTTGGCGAGCAGCCTTGGCAGCCATAAAGTCATTGACGATCTTGGCATGCTCAGGCGTCTTATGGGCGATTGCTTGATAAGCTGCTGATAATTCAAGCAAATTTGCAAGTGATGCCGTTTGTCCCTCACGCAACAGCCGCTTGGTCATGCGCACAGCTGGGGGCGAGTTCACGGCCATCTTGCGCGCAAGGGTCTGGGCCGTCGTGAGCAGATCTGCCGCAGGCACAATACGCGAAACCATGCCCCACTCAAGCGCCGTCTTTGCATCAATTGCTTCACCTGTGAAGGACATTTCAGCGGCTCGTGCCATCCCGATGACGCGCGGCAAGAACCAGGCGCCGCCATCCCCCGCCACAATACCGACCTTCACAAAGCTCTCGGCAAATGTTGCCTGCTCTGAAGCAATCCGTAGGTCGCACATGCAAGCCAGATCGCATCCTGCACCAATCGCTGGACCATTGACTGCCGCAATGGTTGGCACTTCGATTTGATGGATGGCTAGCGGTAGGCGCTGAATCCCCTGCCGATACTCCTGGCGCAGTACGTCACTGCCAAACCCAGAGCCAATCTGCCTTTGCATCTCGTCAATCTTGCCGCCGGACGAAAATACTGGGCCGGACGCTGTAATGATGACAGCACGCACACTCGGATCGTGCTCGATCCGATGGCACGCCTCAAGCATTGCCTCAACAATCCCCGTGCCGGTCAGTGCGTTGCGCGTCTCTGGGTGATTTAAGGTGAGCGTAACAACGCCCAGGTCATCTTGTTCGTATTGCAAAACGGTTGTCATTCTGAGGCCTTCGTCTTTGAAAGATAATGAAAATAAGAGCTTAGCGTCCCGCGGCCTTGGCCGTAATGCCGCCTGCCACGCCGAAGTCTGTTGCAGGACGATCGAAAAGAATCACGCGAATATTTTGTTTTGAGACGCCAATTGCACCCTCTGTGGCATCTGCCATGGCAGCAATCAGTGCTGCTTTTTGTTCCTCGGTACGCCCGCGAATCAAGCCAACGGTGATCATCACCATTTCTTTACCCAACTCACCGGCCACGATGACGTGTTCGGCAGGAATCTCTTGCAACACCACGCGCACGGACGCCAGCGGGGCAGCAATGCTGTCCACAACGGACTGTGTTAACTTTTTTAGGAGCTCAGTCTTGCTGGCAGGACTGTGACCGTGCAGGATTTGAACATTGAGCATTGGCATGGCGTGCTATCTTCCCGAAGTAAAATGAAAAGCCTGAATCGTACAGGCGGTCGGTATTTATAAACCAAGTTCTCTCATCTATGTCATTTATCAACACGCTTAACGCCGCCTGGACCAACTCAAACTCATTGCTGATGGTGGGCCTTGACCCAGACGTCACAAAGATGCCGGCCGAATTAAACGGCAAACCTGACGCTATTTTTCAGTTCTGCAAACAAATCGTAGACGCCACCGCGCCGTTCGTATGCGGCTTCAAGCCTCAGATTGCTTATTTCGCGGCGGCACGTGCCGAGGGTCAGCTCGAAGACCTTTGTGCTTACATTCGCGAAAAGTATCCGCACTTGCCCTTGGTACTAGATGCCAAGCGCGGGGATATCGGCGCGACGGCCACCCAATACGCCAAAGAGGTTTTTGGCCGCTACAACGCACATGCGGTAACCGTCAGTCCCTACCTGGGCGCAGACTCCGTTGATCCGTATCTTGAATGGGAAGATCGTGGCGTGATCGTGTTGTGCCGGACCTCCAACCCCGGCGGGTCCGATCTGCAGTTTTTGGTGACCGACGGTGTACCGCTTTATCTGCGCGTAGCAGATCTCGTCGCGAACAAATGGAATAAAACGGGTCAGTGCGGGCTTGTGGTCGGCGCAACCTTCCCTAAAGAGCTCGCTGCGGTACGCAATTCAGTGGGCAACGATATTCCACTGCTTGTGCCCGGAATCGGTGCGCAAGGTGGGGACATCGCTGCAACCTGCGCTGCGGGTTGCAACACGCAGAAGACCGGCATGATGATCAACTCATCGCGAGCGATTCTTTATGCGAAGGGCCCAGGACATTGGACTGAAGCTGCCGCCGCAGCAGCAAAACAGACGCGCGATGACATCAACGCGCATCGCTGAGAGTTGCTGACTAAGAGGTCAGTAGGTCGCAGGCAGACTGCAGTGCAAACGCCACTGACGCATGGCGCACCGCACTTCGATCGCCCTCAAACACTCGCGAAACGGACTGGACCACAATGCCAGACGGCAAGCGTTGCGCGAAGCCAAACCACACAAGGCCAACGGGCTTATCGGCAGTGCCGCCACCGGGCCCAGCGATGCCCGTTGTGGTCAGCGCTAAGGTCGCGGGCGGGGACTTAGCCAGCACGCCAGTCGCCATTGCCTCAGCCACTTCCTTGCTGACCGCACCAAACTGCATGAGAACTTCTTTTGACACACCCAACTGCGCATGCTTCGCACCGTTGCTGTAGGTGACCCAGCCTTGCTCAAACCAGGCGCTCGAGCCAGCAATCGCCGTCACTGCCCCGGCAAGCAGGCCGCCGGTGCAAGACTCCGCTGTTGCAAGCCAGCCCTGTCGCGCCACTAAGAGCCGCCCCAAACGCTCGGATAAGGTATCAATTTCAGTTTGCACGCAAAGCCTCTCTCAAAATGTCTAGCGGGCGCTTAGAGGGTGATCCCAACACGCACCAAAATCGCCATAACTAGCAAGGTATAGCCCGCCGCAAGCAGGTCATCGAACATCACCCCGAAACCCCCTTTGAAGCGGGTATCGACTTGACGAATAGGAGGGGGCTTGACCGTATCAAAGAAACGGAACAAGACAAAAGCAGCAGCCTGTGCCGTTAACGAATCTGGCACGAGCCACAGCACGAGCCAAAAGGCAACGACCTCATCCCAGACGATCCCCACATGATCGGCAACACCTAGCTGCGCAGTGACCCGCTCGCAAGCCCAACAGCCATAAACAAAACAAGCGACCAAGAACACTGCGATCACCGAATCACCCACACCCTGGGCCGAGAAGCTCCAGAGTAGCCACGCAAGCAACGTGCCCCACGTGCCAGAACCTGGCCGAACCAATCCCGAGCCAAACCCAAACATCATCATTCGTCCGGGGTCAGAAAACACCCAAGACAAGGTCGGCCACTTGGTCAGATGCCTTTCAGAGACGCGCGTCACCAGAACTCCTAAAATGATCAAATCCGTTCGGGATCTCGGACAACGCATGCCCGCTCATATCGCGTACGACCGTGCCTGATCCGCTAGTGACTCGACCAATGCGAGTCAATGGAACGTCCATTTCGATTGCGATGCGCGCAAGACTGTCTCGCTGCGCAGGCGATGCGGTGAAGCAAAGCTCGTACACATCACCACCGGCAAGGATCGCACGACGCACTTGCGTGGCGTCGTAGCCTGTTAACGCTTGGTGCACAGGCACTGCAGCCTCTTCAAGTTCAGCCGCAACACCACTCGCCTTCAGAATATGTCCAAGATCTTGCACGAGCCCGTCCGACAGATCAATCGCTGCGTGCACATGCGGAGCGAGTCTGCGACCTAGCGCAACGCGTGGCGTTGGTTTCTCGAGAGCAAGACGGGTTTGTGCCAGGAGCGCTTCATCTAGGGGCAGCTCGCCAGCCAGCATTCGACATGCGATGTCTGCTGCACCTAGTACGCCAGAGACCCAAATGTCATCACCCAGCACTGCGGCGCTTCGACGCATCGCTAGCTCGGGGGCTACTTCACCAAAGACCGTGACACTCAACGTAACACCTTGCACACTGCGCGTGGTGTCACCACCAATTAGCGCGCAACCGAATTCATCGGCGAGCGCATAAAACCCATCCGCAAAACGAGATACCCATTGTTCGTCGACAATCGGCAAGCCAAGTCCCAACAGACACGCAAGGGGTTTGGCGCCTACTGCAGCCAAATCCGAGAGGTTGACGGCCAGCGCCTTATGCCCAAGCCGGAATGGATCCGTCCCAGCAAAAAAATGGCGCCCCTCGAGCAACAGATCCGTGCTGGTCGCCAACTGCATACCAGGCTTAACGGAAAACAACGCGCAGTCATCGCCCGCACCAACCATGTCACCTGGCACAGGTCGACTAAAGTAGCGCGTGATGAGTTCGAATTCGGATGGCACGAGTATGGTTG
>CAMCWG010000198.1 GCA_945882005.1 Bordetella parapertussis | reverse complement strand
TTGAAAGTGATTCGCCCCGGCAGCGTATATCCGGGCTTGTTGCGTGACACGCGGGGTATTGATCTTCGGTAGCTGGTAGTGCTGACTGATGCTGGGCCAAATGGACGCACTGGGTACAAGATCGGTTTGAGCTGTGTGCTCGTGCTCCATCAACCCCAGAAAAGCAGGCCAGTCTTTCACGGAACAGCTAGTGAGTAATCCGATCGCGAGTAAAACTGTGAGCAGGAGGATGCCTAAACGTCGGTTGCTGCGCATAACGATGATCGCCTCTAACCTGGGTCAAGTGGCACAGCGCAACGCCATGAAGGTGCGTCTGCCGCTAAAATGTGTGCATTCTAGCCAATCACAACTCAGCATGCACACAGTCGAGCGCTCCGTCTTGGTTCCACACAGTGCCAGTCAGATGTTTAACTTAGTGGCAGACGTCCCAAAATACCCGGAGTTCATGCCCTGGTGTGGTGGCGCTTCTATCGATGCCGAGGATTCCTTGGGTATGCAGGCGTCGATCACGATCTCCATTGCAGGGCTTAAGCATACCTTTACAACGAGAAATAAACACATCGTGCCCGAGCGTATTGAACTGTCCTTAGTGAAAGGGCCGTTTTCTGTACTTGAGGGGGATTGGCAGTTTGTCCCACTCTCGGATGATGCATGTAAGGTTCTATTTACCTTGCGCTACGAGTTTTCCAGCCGCGCGCTCGAGCTAGTCGTTGGGCCCGTCTTTAATCGCATCGCAACGAGTTTTATCGATTCTTTTACGCAGCGCGCTGCCCAATGCTATGGAGACGTTGCCTGATGCAGATTAACGTGTGCCACGTGACTGCGCACTCTTTAACCGAGATCACACTCACACTAGCGCCTGGTGCAACGGTCAATGATGCGTTGATGCAGGCGCGCGGGCATGCGGGCTTTGGTATGCTCGTCGATGAGTCGGTTGCAGTTGGCGTTTTTGGTAAGAAGCTCGATCTGACCTCCCTGCTTTCTGAGGGGGATCGCGTTGAGCTATATCGACCTCTTGTCGTTGAGCCCAAGGTTGCTAGGCGCCGCCGTGCTGCGCATCGAGATAAAGTGCGTCAAACTAAAAATAAAGTTCCGATTGCTGATCGGACCGTATAAGGCAAGTTTGTATTATTGGGAGGTCCGATGGATATTGAACTAAACGCAGAGCAACACGCATTTGCGCAACTTGCGCGTGAATTCGCGCAAGGGGAGCTAGCACCGCATGCTGCCCAGTGGGATCAAGAGTGCATCTTTCCTGTTGATGCGTTCACACGGGCCGGTAAACTTGGCTTCTGTGGTTTATACGCGCCTATGGAGATGGGCGGGTTAGGGCTGTCGCGCTTGGACGCATCAATCGTGTTTGAAGAGTTGGCCGCAGTCGACCCCTCCACGACCGCTTACTTGACCATACACAATATGGTTGCCTGGATGGTTGGCAAGTGGGGCACATCCAGACTGCTTGAACAATGGGGCGAAGGCCTTGCAACAGGACAAATGTTAGCGTCTTATTGCTTAACCGAGGCAGGTGCTGGTTCGGATGCGGCTTCACTTAAGACGTCTGCACAGCTTCAAGGGTCACACTATGTGCTGAACGGCGCAAAAGCTTTTATTTCAGGTGCGGGCGAGACCCAACTGCTGGTTGTGATGGCACGCACAGGTGTCGCTGGAGCTGGCGGTATTTCCGCGTTTGCCGTGCCGGCAAACTTGGCAGGCATCAGTTACGGACGTAAGGAACTCAAGATGGGCTGGAATAGCCAGTCCACGCGAGCGATTACCTTTGACAACGTTGAAGTGCCGGCACATTGCTTGTTAGCGGCTGAAGGTGAGGGCTTCAAACTCGCCATGAAGGCCCTTGTAGGTGGTCGAGTCAATATTGCAACGTGCTCAGTTGGTGCCGCGCAAGGTGCTATGAATTTCGCCCGAGACTATATGCGGGACAGAAAGCAATTCAATAAGGATCTAACGCAGTTTCAAGGTCTTCAGTTCAAATATGCGGATATGGCCACACAGGTGGTTGCTGCCCGTCAGATGGTGCGCCTTGCTGCCTGTAAGCTTGATACCGACTCACCGGATGCGACCGTCTACAGCGCGATGGCCAAGCGCTTTGCAACCGATGCCGGATTTTCTGTCTGTCTCGATGCCCAGCAGTTGCTGGGTGGTTATGGATATCTCAAAGATTACCCACTTGAGCGTCTGGTGCGTGATACACGCGTGCACCAAATTCTTGAGGGTACAAACGAAATTATGCGCGTCATCATTGCGCAACAGTTGCTAGAAAAAGGATTGAATCTCGAATGAATCAGCTCGATGAGCGTCCCGTCATTTTTTCGACTGTTGCCTGTGTGCAAGGAATGGTTGTGGGCGTGGCAACACTGAATGCCCCCAAGACCCTGAATGGGTTGACACTCGACATGGCGCGTTTGTTGGCGTCGCAGTTAGAGCGCTGGGCTGCAGATCCACAGGTCGCCCTGATTGTCCTACGAGGAGCAGGGGAAAAAGCCTTTTGTGCCGGTGGCGATCTACACGCGCTGCACCACAGCATGCTTGAACACCAGGGGCAAGCATCCATAGACAATACATACGCGGGCACGTTCTTTGCGGAAGAATACGCACTAGACTATCGCCTGCACACATTTCCCAAGCCGGTGTTAGTCTGGGGGGATGGCATCGTCATGGGCGGTGGCATGGGACTGATGATGGGCGCGAGCCATCGTGTGGTGACAGAGACCTCGCGCTTAGCGATGCCCGAGATATCAATTGGTTTGTTTCCAGACGTTGGAGGCACGTGGCTATTAAACCGCTTGCCTGGTAAGACGGGCTTGTTTATGGGTTTGACCGGTGCGCAAGTGGGCGCTGCTGATGCGCTCTTTGCAGGGCTTGCCGATTATCATCTCCCACGTCAAACGTGGGGGGACTTACTCAAAACGATCGCTGCTGCAAACTGGGTAGCCTGTTCTGCCGCGCAGCACGCAAACTATCATGACCAGCGTAATGCTGCATTGGCCGCGAACCATGCACAACTTCATCAAGTGCTCGCCGCGCTCTCAACGTCCCCAGTTCCCGCAGTGGGTCCATTGCAGACGCATCAGGCGTTGATCCAACGCTGCTGTGTCTCGTCCGATCTGGATCACGTTGCAGCGAATATTTTGGCGCTTTCGGCCCAAGAGGACGTCTGGTTGCAGCGTGCGGCCAAGACCTTTGCTGCAGGATCTCCTGGCTCCGCAAGGCTGACCTTTGCACTTCTTGAACGAGTCAAACGCATGTCACTTGCTGACGTGTACCGCACCGAGTGGGTTGCTGGCTTGATGGCTGCATCGCATGGCGATTTTGCAGAGGGCATTCGTGCCTTGTTAATCGATAAAGATAAGCAGCCCAAATGGAATCCAGCGACCTTGAAAGAGGCCAGCGCAGATTGGGTTGAGAAGTTTTTTGTGTTGCCAGTGCCAGCCACGCAACATCCGCTGCATAAACTAGGAGATCAAGCATGACACGCGTTGCATTCATTGGATTAGGAAACATGGGTGCGCCGATGGCGCAGAATTTGATCAAAGCAGGATTTGAGCTCTCGGTCTTTGACTTGGTGGCGGAGTCTGTTGCGCAATTGGTCAAGGCAGGTGCGAGTGCCGCCTCTTCAGCCAGCGATGCGGTTAAAGAGGCAGATGTTGTCATCACGATGTTGCCGGCAAGCAAGCACGTCGAAGGAATCTACTTAGGTGCAGACGGCTTGCTGGCTAAGATCCCGTCTAAGGCATTGATTATTGACTGCAGCACAATCGCAGCCGACTCAGCGCGCAAGGTTGCTGCAGCGGCTTCCGCACATGGGCTTGCCATGATCGACGCCCCCGTGTCCGGTGGAACCGGAGGAGCTATTGCTGGGACGTTGACATTCATTGTTGGCGGAGACGCGGTTGATCTTGAACGCGCACGTCCGTTACTTGAAAAAATGGGTAAGAATATTTTTCATGCGGGTGCAGCGGGGGCAGGTCAAGTCGCCAAGATTGCAAACAACATGCTGCTAGGAATCGCGATGGCGGGTACAGCGGAAGCGCTTGCACTTGGTGTGGCGAATGGGTTGGATCCAAAGGTTCTGTCTGAGATCATCGCAAAAAGCTCTGGTCGTACGTGGGCAATTGAACTCTACAACCCTTGGCCTGGTGTGATGGAAAACGTTCCATCGTCTAAAGGATACGCAGGCGGCTTTGGTGTAGACCTGATGCTCAAGGATCTAGGGCTGGCAGCCGAAGCGGCTGTCAGTACACAATCCGTGATCGCGCTGGGTGAGCTCGCGCGCAACTTGTTTGCGATGCACAGCGCCCAGGGCAGTGGCAAGCTCGACTTCTCGAGCATCGTCAACCTGGTTAAGCGCGATTAGGACAATATTAAGTGGCGTTTCGGATCGCGTATGGGAGCTCTTGTAGAGCGACGCGCGGTCCGTTTTCGCTGCCAATCGATAAGGCGTTGCGGTCCATCGCCTCAAAAGGTGCTTCGATGAGCAGCCATGAGGTCTGACCCTCAATCGAAATATTGATGACTCGCCCGCAAGGTGCGTCACCCTCGTAGACGTCCACACCTGGCGCGATACTGGCGTCACACGGCACATCGACACGCGCCAGAGCCATGCGACGCTTAAGCGTACCGCGGTAGTGACTGCGCGCAACAATCTCTTGACCCGGGTAGCAGCCTTTCGTGAAACTCACGCCTTCAATGAGATCCAAGTTCAGTGTTTGAGGGATAAACAAATCTTGTGTTTTGGCCTCAATCCAAGGCAAGCCCAACTGGATATCGGTGGAGCACCAAGACTCAGCCGCACCGAGTTCAAATAGTTGCGCGAGTTGACTTGTTTCGCCTTCATTGGTGTCGGCTACCTTTTCTGTCGCTAACCACCACCAGCGATGTGTACCCGCTTGGGCGGGGGCAGCGACCCACGTGCCACTTGACGTGTGCAAGGACTGCCAAGGCGTGAGCGGCAGCGCGTGACCGATCGCAGAAGTAAGCAGTTCAAGCCTGTCGTTCGACACAATGACACCAGCAACCGCAATGGCGGCTGGTGCGATCTTGACCTTTGCTCTAAGCACAAACATGGCTAAGCGCTTAGTGACCGCTGCGGCGATATCTTTGCGTAGGAGAATCGCGACCGTGGGTGATGCCGTGCCCGAGGTGCTTTCTGGGATTTGGACGAAGACCCCGGTGGCAAGCAAACGGCCTTGTGCGGTGCAGTAGCCAGCTAAGCAGGCCGCCTCGAGGCCCTTGCCGACGAGGTCATTCGTGATCTGTCCCTGAAGGAAACTGAGTACATCTTCGCCTGTCGCGACCAATACACAAGTATCGTCGAGGGGGTGTACGGTCAACGTGTCTGAATGCGTACGGCCAGACGGCTGAAAAGTAGGGGGAGTGTTCTGAAAGAGAGGATGCATAGCACTTTTAACGGACAAATCATATGGAAACAACCAAGAGCATATTAAACTGTCGGACTCATGAATGCGCTAAATAAACTCCTCCTGTATCTGGTTTTGCCGGTCGTATTGCTGTTGGGTGCTGCCGTGGCTACCGGTTATCACTGGGTAACTCGCCCGCTCGTCCTGCCCTCAGAAAAGGTCGACTTGCTTG
>CAMCWG010000197.1 GCA_945882005.1 Bordetella parapertussis | reverse complement strand
CACAAGAACACATCTTTGAGTGGAACACCCAAACTCAACAATAAAGTTGCTATCAGAGGGCCGATCACAGCACCTGCATTGTCCATTGATCGATGCAGACCAAAAGTCAGACCTCGCTGTGAGGCAGGAACGCTCTCCGCTAACAGCGCATCCCGCGGTGAGCTCCGCAAGCCTTTACCGACTCGGTCTGTGAACCGAATCGCAACCACCCAGACCCAAGAGCTTGCGAACGCGACTAATGGACGCCCAAAGCCCGCCAGAAAGTACCCAAGAACGATCCAAGGTTTAGAGCGGCGAGTACGATCAAAAATGACACCGGAGGCAAGCTTAAATAGGCTAGAAGTCGCCTCAGCGATACCCTCGATAATGCCTAGCGTTTTGGGGCCCGCCATCAATACTGTGCCCAGATAGAGAGGCATGAGGGGATACAGCATCTCGCTCGCCGTATCGTTTAGCAGGCTGATCAATCCGATCAGCCAAACAGTACGTGGCAGAGTTTTGAGTGTCGAGAACATACTCGATCACTGTAGCACTCAACTAACAAAGTCAACCAAAAAATATCGGCTATCGCTCTCGCAAAGCTTGCGTGACGGATTGCAAGGGCCTGAAGAGGTATTCGATGACCGTTTTCTTTCCAGTCAATATTTCAACACTTGCTGTCATCCCAGGGGTTGGATGCAACACGACGCCGTGTCTTTTTTCATTCGGATCAAGGATGCGAATCAACAACCGATAGTATCCCTCATCCAGCTCAACTGGACTTCCTCCCGATTTACGATTACGAACATCGTCACGTAGCGTGTCGGGACTAAAATGCATTAACTCGCCTTTCAGCCCGCCGTACTTATTAAAATCATAAGCGGTGAGCTTGATCACTACGGACTGCCCTAGCTCTAAAAATGCAATTTCAGAGGGCTTTACGTACGCCTCAATCAGCATTTCATCCTGGGTGGGAATAATTTCAAGTATGTTTTGACCTGCTTGAATGACTGCACCGACTGTAGTTGTCTGAATATTTTTTACGATGCCCTTCATCGGTGATCGCATCACCGACCGCTTGAACGCATCTTCACGAGCAAGCATCATTTCACGCGTTTGAGCCAAGTCAGACTCCACACGACTCAACTCATTGCTCGCCTCGGTTAAATAACGATTTGTGCGCTCAGCGATCTGGCCGTCCAAGTCCGCTTGCTGGCGCTGTAGGCGAAGAAGTTCCACTTCCGAAACCACCCCCTTTTTTACCATCGGAGCAGTCAAAGTTACTTCCCGGGTAATTGCGACGAGCGATCGCCTTAGCGCGGCCAGCTGTTGGTCAAGTGCTTTTTTTCTAGTGGTATACGCTTGGCGCTCTCGATCCGCAAGGGAAGGCTGCGCATCGAGCTCGATCGGAAACGTGAGGCTCGTGTCGTAGGCCTCCGCCCGCAGTCGAGTTGCCTGAGCAACTAAGGCCAGCATTTTTTCTCGTGTCTCACGATAGAGCGCGCCGGTGCGAATATCATCAATGCGCAAGAGAACTTGATCTTTTTCAACGAAGTCTCCCTCGCGCACAAGTAATTCAGACAAGATGCCCGAATCTAAGCTTTGCACGACCTGCTCTCGGCTCGCAGGAATCACACGCCCTTGACCTCGCGTGATCTCATCCAAGTCGAACAAAGAAGCCCAAGACAGCCCCAGAACGAGCACCAGCGCTGTCGTCCATACTAGCAACCGTAAGACTTTACGTTCTTCAAGTTCACTATCAATCCTTCGCTCACCTGCTGCGTAGATTGTGTGCTGCGAGCGCGAGCGATTTCCGCACCACGCGCCAAGCTTTTCATGATGTTGTCGCGAGGTCCTTCTGCCAGACACTTCCCATGCTCGAATACCGCGACACGGTTAACCCAGGTAAGTAATTGGAGTCGGTGCGTTGCCAGAAGAACTGTCCGTCCTGCTAACCAAGTCTGCAATACCTCAATGACACGCGACTCAGTGGCTTGATCCATGTTAGCCGTGGGCTCATCCATAAATACGTATACGGGGTTACGCACCATCATGCGTGCGAGTGCAATTAGTTGTCGTTGCCCGCCAGACAGGCCTCCTCCAGATTCACTGAGTGGCATCTCTAACCCCAGCGGGTGGGACTGGACGACTTCAAAGAAATCTAACTTTTTCAATACATCAACAATTTCTCGGTCTTGGATATTTGTATCAGAAAGGACTAAATTTTCTCGCAATGTTCCTCTAAACAACTGAGGATCCTGCCCAACGTAACCGATGCTGGCACGCAATCGCTTAGGTTCAATTTCAGTCATATCGAAATCATCGACACGGATTCTTCCTACGGTCGGACTATAGAGACCAGACATGAGCCGCAGGTATGTGCTTTTTCCACTACCGACCTTACCAAGCAAGGCGATATGGTCCCCGGACTTAAGGTCTATTGAAATACCTTTGATGACCGGCACGCGATGAGGCCCCGGGTAGGCGAACTCTATAGACTCCGCTTTCAAACAACCGTTAAAACTTTCAAGTTGTACGTATCGTTTACCAGGAATATGGTCGCTTGGCCGCTGCATCAGTCCATCGAGCGTCTCGAGGGCAGAAGCGGCCTGTTGGTAACGAGACGCAAGGGACATAATGCTCCCCAAAGGAGCTACCGCACGACCAGCCAAAATAACGGAAGCAATCAACCCGCCAAGGGTTAGTGCATTTGAGGAAATAAGATAAACACCAAACACAACCATGGAAACCGTTCCAAGCTGCTGTGCTGTGGCTGTCAGCCCCATCATGAAGTTCGTGATCGCTCTTGTATTCTTATAAGAGTCCGCTGCGGCCAGGTTTGCAATTTCCCAACGATTTTGCAAATAGACCTCAGCATTATGTGCCTTTAAGAGCTCGAGATTAAGTACAGATTCGACCAAGACACTTTGGCGATCGCCAGCTTGCTTCATGCCTTCACGCATCGAGCGCATCAAGGGGCGCTGCGCAAGCAAACCTACAACAATCAGTAACGGAACGATTACGGCTGGAATCAGCACAAGTGGTCCGCCAATCAGTCCTATTAAGACTAAAAATAAAAGGATAAAAGGCATATCTGCGACAAGCACCAAGGACGCGGAAGAGAAGAAGTCTCTTAAGGCCTCGAAGTCGCGCATTGAACTTGCAAAAACACCGACAGACTGCGGCCGGTGTTCAAGTTTAATCGCCATAATTTCACGCAGTAAGGTCGCGTTGATTGCGAGATCGGCTTTTTTTCCACCCAGATCAACGAGCCGTGCTTTGACCCAACGCATTAGAAACTCTAAGACAATCGCCAAGGTCGTACCGATTGCGAGCGTCCATAATGAGACAAAGGCTTGTGACGGCACAACTCGGTCGTAGACATTCATCGTAAAAAAAACAGAGGCTAGGGTCAGCAAGTTTGCGACAATCGAGGCAACCATGGACTCGACATAAAAAAGCCGGAACTGCCACAAAGTTCCCCAGAACCAATCAAAAGCTGGCCCAGAAATATTTTGGATTTTTTTCATCTTGACTCTGTCATGAGCAACCAAGTCGTTTGGGGCTTCATTCCAGGTAAGGTGGTCGAATCATTCGTCACATCTTGTGTCGGCGCATACGAAATCGCAAGCTTGCCGATTGTTGCCATGATTCGCGCATAAGAAATGCGCTCATCAAACCGCGCGCCTATCGCATTACTTTGGTAAGTGTATAAATCATTTTGTACGTTCAATAAATCAAGTAACGATCGGCGACCAATGCGGAACTGACTTTCATACCCTAAGACAAGAGATTGCGCAGTACGTGCCTGTTTAGTACCAAGTGCAGCTCGGCTTTTTGAAGCAAAGTACTCAGACCAAGCAGACAAAAGTTTCTCACGCAAAATAAGCCGTGTGTCGCGTAGGTCAAATTCGGCTGCTTGCAAATTTGCTAGCGCAGTGCCGGTCGCCCCAGACGCGGTGCCACCAGTAAAAAGAGGGATTGATACATTCAGTTGGGCAACATAGTCGCCCTGTCCCGAACCTTGATTGACTTGCTTTCCATAACTTACATTGACTGTCGGGGAATGCTGTGCACGCGCGGAACCAACACTTGCCTTTGCCGCCTGCACCTGTGCAAGTTTGAAAGCGATGGCAGGATGCGAGTCAATTAGGTGCCCCAGCGCCTCGTCTGAGTTTGCCGGAAAACGGCCAACCACGCTATCGACACCCTCTGGTTGCGGAGGCATTCTCCCCAACAGCATGCGAGAAAGCCGCTGACTAGCCACCGCGAGTTCGGCTTGCCTTTGCTGTAGTGACAGACTTGCATTTTCAAAACGTACTTGCGCCTGATCCAGATCTACCCGACGGCCGATGTCTATTTCAGTAATGGTTGCTAGATCTTGACGAATGCGCTCGTGTTCTTTCAAGTTCGTCTGAGCAAGTCCAACGAGTTGCAATGACCGCGCCCAGTTTAAGTAGGCCTCTGTTGCAAGCAATGCCACATCATCTCTTGTAATGCGTTGCTGTTGACGACCTGCGTCAGCCAACGCCTTGGACCGCTCGACGTCCGACTCAATCGCCCAGCCCGACCAAACATTCATCGTAAGCGTCGGAGATTGAATCCAATTATTAGGAATATTTCCTGTGTTGTAGGTACTTTGCGTAGCAGACCATGCCACTTGAGGATAATGCGCACCTTGTGCACGCATGATGTCGTAATCAGCAGCCTGCGTGCGCGATTGAGCTGCGAGAATTGTTGGGTACTGACTCAGTGCAATCTGCACGCTTTCTTGTAGACTTTGCGCGGACGTGACGTTCCCTAAAGCTATCAGAGCAAAAACAGCGGGAACGCAAGCGCCACGCAAAGTAAAGCCCATTAAGTTATCCGACCCAAGCTTGATAATCGACTCCATTAACCAGTGCGGCTGCTTGCAACCGATTTTCAGTAGACTCTGAGAATCCAAGTAGCACGGCTTCTCGCGTTTCACCGGACTCTAAGTGAGCCATCCAGTTTGCATGACCGGATGCATCTGGCGTGCGATTCAGCACATTTTGATAAAGTTGGGTGACGTACTCGCTGTTATCCAAATCACCATATCGCGATTCAAATTCTGCACTGGTCACAAAACCGTGAGCGACATCGTCTAGATCGGCGCCGCTGCGCAGCACATTGGTCCAGTTAGCCAGCCCAGAGGGGTCAGGCGTGCGATCCAGTGCGGCCATGTACAGGCGAAAAGCCTGGCCATCGTAGTCGTCATCCACCTCAGCATAGCGAACTGTGCTCGCCGCTGTCGTTGTAGCCGTTGTCACATATTGAATGTTGTCACTGTAACCATCGTCAATTTCATAAAGATCATCGCTATAAACTCGGGTCTGGACCGCGACTGGTGCAACGACAACCGGAACCTGTGTCGCGGCGTAATAGTAATTGTCATCATCGCGCTCGTAGCGGTTATCATCGTCACGCTCGTTGCGGTCATCTTCTCGTTCGTTTTCGTAGCGGCTCATTTAGTACCTCTCAGTTCAGTTTTATTGATCAATTGCCTTTCGGGGCCGTTCAACAGATGTCGATGTAGCAGGCTGTAGGTGTGCACTTTACTGATGCATTCTTAGGGAATTCTTAAGAATGCACACAGCATGCAAAAACAATGCAACCAATTGAAAATAAGAGTTTTTTTACTA
>CAMCWG010000196.1 GCA_945882005.1 Bordetella parapertussis | reverse complement strand
AACTGATGAGACCCATCGCCTGTCACCAGAATCGTTCTACCCTTCTTTTTAGCCATACAGACGCCCTCTGCCGCCGGCGTCGCCCACCCAATAGAACCCCATAACGTCTGCGTTTGAAAACCCACCCCGTCAGGCAATAACATAGGGGTGGTATGCATAACGCAGGTCCCCGTCTCGACAACTAAGACGTCGCCTGACTTCAATATGCTTTGTAAGCGAGGATAGAAATTATCCGATGATGTTGGATCAGTGGCTGCACCGACTATTGGCATGACAGATTGGGAAGACTTGACGGGCAAGTTTGAACTAGCACCCACACGCTTAGTCAAACCCTCGAGCATGTCGCCCAAGGTGACGCCTGTGAATATAGCGCTGCCCATTCGAACGAATTGATCACCCAAGACAATCAATTTTGTCGAGGCGATGTTGTCAGTCCAAAACGTCGTGTTGAAATCTTCAAACACCACACCACCAAGATCCAGCACGAGGTCTGCACCTTCAACAGTCGCTTTTAAATCCACTGGGCTGGAACCCATTCCGCTATAGATGCCCAAGTAGCCTGGATGTGACTCGGACAGAACACCCTTATCCATCGGCGTGGTGGCAAAAGAAAGCTTGGAAGCGTTCAAGAAATTTAGCAGAGCAGTCGTTAACCCGTAATTGGCCACAAACTGTGTGGGCAACGCGATGGTGTTGTTGCTTGCCTGCATTTTACCGATAACAAAATCAATGGCGGCCTCCAATGCAGCGGGATCGCTGTGGGTCCTTTTGATTTGCGATAGCGGCACACCTTTCACTGGCTTGCCGATGACGGGCATTTTTCCCAAATCCATGGGCACAGAAATATAGGCTGGCGCACTTATACGTAATGCTTCACGAATGACACGCTCCATCTCTTCAATCACGTTGTCGGGTGTCAGATTGGCAGAGACACAACACGCAGATTCAGAGGCAGCCTTGAAGTTATTAAACACACCGTCACCTAGTGTGTGATGCGTAATTAGACCCTGTCTTTGTATTTGAGTGCTCGGTGCACCCACGATATGGAAAATTGGCAAACGCTGTGCCCGTGCGCCCATCACGCCATTCAAAGCACTGAGCTCGCCTACCCCATAGGTAGTCGACAAAATCGACACACCGTTGATCCTTGCATAGCCATCGGCCGCATAGGCAGCATTCAACTCATTAGCGCAAACAATCCATTGAAGACGATCGCATGCCTCAATGGCATCGTCAAAAGGAAACGAATAATCGCCTGGAACCCCAAAGACCCGATCGATACCCAAATCGGCCAAGCGATTAACGACATACTCTGCAACGGTAGGGGTAGCGGTGACCATGGACATTTCCGATGAAATAATGATTTACAAGACAGTTTAAAGGGCAAGCTGTTAACGTCATCATAATATAGCTTGTGCCTGCCTATCCCCTCAATGCGCGGTAAGAAACATGAACCGCCGGCACTAGCTAGGCATGCAACGTACCGAGTTTGGGTATTTGTCCCTCGGGTGCAGCAGGCGGCACCCGAGACCCAGCCGGTGTTGTAGGGCACGCAACCCTTACGTGAAACTGCGGCGCCACGCGATTTCACCGGCCGTTGGCTCTAACCACCAAGCTACCGTCATGCAACCTCGCTATCAAAAAGAATGCAGATGACCTAAAATATAAGAATGCTCAAAAAACAAGACCATCGGATTAGAGTTGCAGCATCAAGACGTGAAGAGATGCAAAACTCCCTCATGTTTAGCTTGCTTGCTCTAGCCTCTGAGGTCTCTATTCACGAGATTGATGTTGACGACATCATTAAACATGCAGACGTGTCGCGAGGCAGCTTTTATAAGTACTTTCCCTCGGTTCAGGCATTAATTCCAGCCTTGGCAAACCAACTGGCACACGAACTCACCGCAGAGATCGATGCGATCACCCACCAGATCCCCAGCACGGTTAACCGCTTGGTCGTCAAGTCAAAATTAACCATGCGCAGCTTGACCAAGCATAGGATCTTAGGAAATTTCCTGATTCAACTGCCTTGGCGGACTCAAAACACTGAGTTCAACGTATTCACCAACATCAACTCGGATGTTGAACTTGGTATAAAAGAAGGGCTCTTGGCCAAAATGCCTGTGTCCATTGGGTGCAACCTTTTGGTCGGCAGCCTAATTGGTGGGGTTAGCGTTATGCTAGGCAAGTCGCCCTCGACAAGCTATGAAAATAAAGTGCTGTATCAAGCGCTCATTGGGTTGGGTGTGGATGCGAAAACCGCTGATGAATTATTAAAATCCCCATCCCCTTCTCTACCCGCACTGCCAACAACAGGGGTACTCGGCAAGGTCGCTGCGTTAAATAATTAGTCTTCGACAGACCTACCATTGTTTGTCATCTGGCCCTCATTCCTTTGCTCACATTGCCTACAGAGTCGTTAGGTCTTGATACGCGTGAACTGGAAATGAAAAAAGGCCCACATCGCGGTGATTACGCCTCCATTTGAGCTGAAATCTTGCCTTGCCGAATCGCCTCAATAAATGCTCGATAGTCATTGCTGTTTTGCTCGGCATATGCCATGGCAAATTCCCCGATCGCCTGATCAAAGCTTTTGCTTGTTCCAAGGTAACCAGAAATCATGGCTGGGTCGCCTGAGCGCGCATGCGCACGTGCCAAGGCATGCCCACACATTTTTACGTAAAGTCGCAGCGTCTCAATATCCCAGTCTTCGATGATCGCGGAAAGTTTAAGGTCACGAAGCTGTCGTATGTAAAAATCGCGCCCATTAAGACCGCGCGTCCACCCCAAAAATACATCCGAAGCGGTTTGAATCAGACGTTGGCCATGCACCACACGTTGCCCCTGGTTAGCATAGGCACTTTTACCAGCGTAAGGCTCAAGCACGGACTGTCTTGCTTCTTTGACCTGCAGGAAAAGCGGATCCATTTCTCCCGCCATAAATAAAGCCACACAACACATCGTCCCCACGCTGCCGACCCCGACAACTTTTAGAGCGAGGTCGCAGTATTGAAAGCGCTTGAAAAGCATACGAACATGTTCTGGCAGCGTTTGACTGTAGGCTTCAATCACGGTCGCATAGTCAGATTGAGAACCGGGCATCAGCAGCTCCGACGTATGAAAAATCAGTGGAGGTTCGTCCTTGATTTTTGGTGTGCCCCCTTCGTGGACAACGAGTTTCGGATACATCGTGTCCGGCTGTGACTTACGCCGCTCTATTTCAATGCGTTGGGCTAGACGTTTGTGGGCGCGTCTGAGTACTTCTGGGTCGGTCGAACGATCTGTGTAGTGTTGCAAGTCAATTTTGTCATACCAAACATCAAGCGCGCGCATCTGAGCGTAGCCAGACATTTTTTCGCGGTATTTACGCACAAGATCAATGACAATGCCTGCAGCCTCAGCGGTAATTAGTCCGACGTGCTGGGCTGCAATCACAACGCTTGCTGCGAGTCGCTTGACATCCCACTCAAAAGGAGCAGGCAACGTTTCGTCTAAATCATTGATATCAAAAACAATATTTCTTTCTGGCGTCGCAAATCCACCAAAATTCATGAGGTGCGCATCACCACATGCTTGGACGTAAAGGCCGCTCGCGGGAGTCTGCGCAAGGTCAGACGCCATGATCGCAGCTGCACCTCGGTAAAACGCGAAGGGAGACTGAGCCATGCGTCCAAAGCGGATGGGGACAAGGGACTCAATTCGGCCGACGTTCGAGGTGGAAAGAATCTCGACTGGATCGCGGCGATTTTTTAGGGCGTGCCATTGCGCGTGCGCACCGCGAGGCGCTTTGTCGCGCAGACTCTTGCCCTGAGTCGCTCGAGCCTCTGCACTTAGGTGATGCAGCGAAGGCACCTTAACCGTATTGGCAGGCGTGATGTCTGATTTTTTTGGAGAATGTTTTGGCATGTTTTAGCTTCACTGCATTGTAGTAATTGAAAAAGGCCCACATCGCTGTGAGCCTTTGTGTACTGGTGCCCCCCCCGTGAGTCGAACACGGCACCAACGGATTATGAGTAGGCCAAGCCGCTAAGACCTCTGTAAACATGGCAGGTTGCGGTGGCCTGATTCGCTTCGTGGAAAAATTCGTGGAAATGCTTTAGCACGTAACCTTATGTTTTTATTGACGTTTTTTGGTTAAGTCTTTCACCAAAATGTAGAAGCCCAAAACGCAATATTTCATCGTTCAGTGCTTCAACTTGAACTTGCTGATCCATGCCTCAAAGCCTTGAACGCTCATGTGTCGCGGATCAATCATGTTGGCATGATGCGTTGCCCATCTCACCCAACGACTCAAGTTTTTGACTGGTCGCTTGGATGATTGCGATTTGGTTTGCATGATCTCAATCAGGTCTCTAATTTGATCTGCATGGTTCATGCTCGCAACAGCATCACTCATCATGTCTTCGCGGACTTGCAGCAACTTTTGAAGTGCTTCTCGCTTCCTTTCTGCCGCTTTTTGAATTTCGTACTCGCGCTTCCTGATTTCGTATTGGCGCCTCTCAATACGCCATTGGTAATTACTGACGATACGATCTCTGTACTCCTTCTCGTCATACATCACAACATCCATGATGATCTGCTTGATGCACTCTTTCTTAAGGGTTGCAAACTCGTAGTAGCTGCTTTTTCTGGCGTATTTCTCATTCTCTTGATCCCATCTAAAGCAATACATTCTGGACTGCGACTGCTTTAGAGCCTTGCGTTGCAATGGAGGGAGATGGCGTTCGCTAATAAAAAACACAAAGCCCTTGTGATGCCCAAGAAAATTAACTTGAAAGGTAAAGTTTTTCTTACCTCTTATGAGCACATCAAATCCTAAAAACTCAAAGCTGTGCAGCAATACGTTGAGCCACTCTAAAGCCATCTTGCCTGTTTCACCTTGATAGTTTGGGCTATCTAAACCACCTCGCCTTCTCAACGCAGCCACCGTCACGTCGTAGTCCATCAACTTTTGAACTATTGGATGGCGAGCAGTTATTGAATCAAGCTCAGGCAATTCTGGAAAGCTCGCCTCAATGCGCTTCCTGAATTCATCCATTGTTTCTGTGGGGGGCGCAGATGGCGGCTTAATTGGATCGTCCAAGTCTTCAGGATCAAAGTCATCAGTCCGCAATGCATCACGCTCCCTGTACTCATTACGAATCAAGCTATTAAAGCTTTGGTCTGGCTCAGGCAAATTTGGCAATGGCGGCTTTACAAAACGTCCAATTTTCTTAAGCGATGTAGCTTGAAGATTTGCCCAATACCCTCTGGGTGGCCTTGGCACATTGCGCTCAGCACATATCCTGCCAAGCATCACACCCGATATCCCAAACTGTTTTGCGGCATGCATCATGGGCTTTGACCAGACAAGGTCGTATAGCTCCTGCCGTGTTAGATCAACAGACATACTGAACTCCCTTCCCGATTGTTGGGAAATTCAGTATAAAAATAACAAGTGCCCATTGCTAGCCAACAAGCGAAGGTAACGTCACAACATTGCCAGTGCCATACTGCCCTTCGAGCAACCAAAGCGCATTTTGCGATGAACTGGCTTGAACGCTGGTACGCACGACCATGTTGTTTGAAGAAATACGCACCATTGCTTCATAAGTGTTCATGTTTTCGCCTTTCAATCTATCAACTTGCTAGTGAAATGAGCCTTGGTAGCAGTGGCGCAATTCATGCCCTAGCTCTGCGTGTGTAGTCTGGC
>CAMCWG010000195.1 GCA_945882005.1 Bordetella parapertussis | reverse complement strand
GAAAGGAATGACTTTATGGAACTCAATGGCGCAGACATCGTCGTGCGTTGCTTGGCTGACGAAGGCGTAGAACACGTTTTTGGCTATCCTGGTGGCGCTGTCTTATACATCTACGACGCAATTTACAAACAAGACCGGTTCAAACACATTTTGGTGCGACACGAGCAAGCAGCCGTGCACGCAGCAGACGCGTACGCACGTTCGTCTGACAAGGTTGGCGTTTGCTTGGTGACAAGTGGTCCTGGTGTGACCAATGCTGTGACAGGCATTGCGACAGCCTATATGGACTCAATCCCAATGGTGGTGATCAGCGGACAGGTTCCGACCTACGCAATCGGTGAAGACGCGTTCCAAGAATGCGACACGGTGGGTATTACCCGCCCATGCGTTAAACACAATTTTCTGGTGCGTGACATCAAGGATCTAGCGGACACCTTGCATAAGGCGTTCTACCTTGCTCGCACTGGTCGCCCTGGCCCCGTGCTGGTTGATATCCCCAAGGACATCACTGCCGCGCGCTACAAGTATTCGCCTGCCAAAGGCGAGCCTGTCATGCGTTCTTACGCACCAGTCGTGAAAGGTCATCAGGGTCAGATCAAAAAAGCTGTGCAGATGCTTCTGCAGGCTGAACGCCCCATGATTTATTCGGGCGGCGGCGTGATTCTCTCGGATGCTTCCGCTGAGCTACAACAATTCGTCAAGATGATTGGCGCACCTTGCACCAACACCCTGATGGGGCTTGGGGCTTATCCGTCGACGGATAAGCAGTTCGTTGGCATGCCCGGCATGCACGGCACCTACGAAGCGAACATGGCGATGCAGCATTGCGACGTCCTGATCGCAGTCGGTGCGCGTTTCGACGACCGTGTGATTGGTAATCCAAAGCACTTTGCACAGAATCTGCGCAAGATTGTTCATATCGATATCGATCCCTCTTCAATCTCCAAGCGTGTGAAGGTCGACGTGCCAATTGTTGGTAACGTTAAAGACGTGCTGATTGATTTGATGGAGCAGTATCAAACCGCAGCCGCAGAGACCAAGCCTAACAAAGACGCCTTGGCCAAGTGGTGGCAGCAGGTTCAAACCTGGCGCGGCAAAGAGTGCATGAAGTTTGCCGACTCAGCTGAGCTGATCAAACCGCAGTCAGTTGTCCAGAAGCTCTGGGAAGTCACAGCAGGTGATGCCTTCATCACCTCGGACGTCGGGCAGCATCAGATGTGGGCAGCGCAATACTATGGCTTCGACAAGCCACGTCGCTGGATCAACTCAGGCGGCTTGGGCACCATGGGCGTTGGTTTGCCTTACGCAATGGGCGTTCAAATGGCCAACCCCGATGCAACGGTTGCGTGTATCACAGGCGAAGGTTCGATCCAGATGAACATCCAGGAGCTCTCGACCTGCCGCCAGTATCACCTGACACCAAAGATCCTGTGCTTGAACAACCGCTACCTGGGTATGGTGCGCCAGTGGCAACAGATTGACTATTCATCGCGCTACGCCGAGTCCTATATGGACGCTTTGCCTGACTTCGTCAAGCTGGCAGAAGCCTATGGTCACGTGGGTATGCGGATTGATAAGCCTAGCGATGTGGACGGTGCGCTACGCGAAGCGTTCAAGTTGAAAGATCGTCTGGTTTTCATGGACTTCATTACGGATCAAAGCGAAAACGTCTGGCCAATGGTCAAGGCGGGTAAGGGGCTGACCGAAATGTTGCTCGGCTCTGAAGATCTATAAGGAGACCACCATGAAACACGTTATTTCTGTTCTGATGGAAAACGCTCCTGGAGCGCTGTCGCGCGTTGTGGGTTTATTTTCTGCGCGGGGTTACAACATTGAAACCTTGACGGTTGCGCCGACCGAAGACAGTACCTTGTCTCGTCTGACGCTTGTCACGATGGGTTCTGATGATGTGATCGAGCAAATCACTAAGCACTTGAATCGACTGGTTGATGTGATCAAGGTCGTGGACCTCAGTGAAGGACCACACATTGAGCGCGAACTCATGTTGATTAAAGTGCGCGCTGTCGGTAAAGAGCGCGAAGAGATGAAGCGTATGGCGGATATTTTCCGTGGACGCATCATTGATGTAACGGATAAGGCCTACACCATCGAACTCACGGGAAACCAAGAGAAGGTGCAAGCTTTTATTGATGCGCTGGATCGTAGCGCCATCCTTGAGACCGTCCGTACGGGCGTATCGGGTATTGGCCGCGGCGAACGCATTCTTAAAATTTGATCGGCGCTGGCCGATTGATTTGATTCAAAACGATAGCTTTACGCATTACTGTATTCAACTTAAAAAAATCTGGAGCCCAGAATGAAGGTTTATTACGATAAAGATTGTGATCTGTCCCTGATCAAAGGTAAAACCGTTGCAATTATTGGTTACGGTTCACAAGGTCACGCGCATGCATTGAACCTGCATGAGTCGGGCGGTAAAGTCGTAGTTGGTTTGCGCAAAGACGGCGCATCGTGGAAGAAAGCCGCGAATGCTGGCCTGAAAGTTGCTGAAGTTGCCGATGCAGTGAAGTCTGCAGACCTCGTCATGATGCTGTTGCCTGACGAAAACATCGCTCAGGTCTACCGCGAAAGCGTGCACGCCAACATCAAGCCTGGTGCAGCGCTTGCCTTCGCACACGGCTTTAACGTGCACTACGGCCAAGTTGTGCCACGCGAAGACATCGACGTCGTGATGATTGCGCCTAAGGCACCTGGTCACACAGTGCGCGGCACCTATTCGCAAGGTGGCGGCGTGCCAGCACTGGTCGCTGTGCATCAAGACAAATCGGGTTCGGCACGCGATGTCGCCCTGTCGTATGCCTGCGCAATTGGTAGCGGTCGCGCTGGTGTGATCGAGACAAACTTCCGCGAAGAAACAGAAACTGACTTGTTCGGTGAACAGGCAGTGTTGTGCGGCGGCACGGTCGAGCTCATCAAAGCTGGCTTCGACACGCTGGTCGAAGCAGGCTACGCGCCTGAAATGGCTTACTTTGAGTGCTTGCACGAGCTTAAGCTTATTGTTGATCTGATTTATGAAGGCGGTATCGCCAACATGAACTACTCGATTTCGAATAACGCAGAGTTTGGCGAATACGAAACAGGTCCTAAGATTGTCACCGATGCCACACGTGATGCGATGCGTCAGGCGTTGAAAGACATTCAGACTGGCGAATACGCTAAGCGCTTCATCCTTGAGAACCAGGCTGGCGCACCAGCGTTGACTTCGCGTCGTCGTATCAATGCTGAGTCGCAAATCGAAGTGGTTGGCGCTAAGCTGCGCGCGATGATGCCTTGGATTGCTGCAAACAAGCTGGTCGACAAGACCAAGAACTGATTTTGAGGTAATTCAGGCGTTTGGGGTCGTTTGTCGACCCGAAGGCCTGACTCCTTTCAGCCGGCATTCGAAAACACGCCCTTCGGGGCGTGTTTTTTTGGGTTAACCTTTCTCTTACGATGAATACACCACATTACCCCCATCCTATTATTGCCCGCGAGGGTTGGCCTTTTCTTGCGGGCTCGATTGCTTTAGCCGTGCTAGTGACCTTTTTGTCGCCTGCCTGGTCCATCCTCTTTTGGGTGATCGCGGTCTTCGTCTTGCAGTTTTTTCGTGACCCAGCGCGTGCTGGTTCGACCGAGCTCAATGCAGTGTTGTCTCCGGCTGATGGCCGAATTGTTGTGGTGGAGCAAACGCTTGATCCTTACGCACAGCGTGAGGCCCTCAAAATCAGTGTTTTCATGAACGTCTTTAACGTGCACAGTAATCGCAGCCCCGTCGATGGCGAAGTGCTGAGTACTGAATATTTCCCTGGTAAGTTTTTCAACGCGGCGCTAGATAAGGCCTCTCTTGAAAACGAGCGCAACGCCATGGTGTTACGCACTGATGCTGGGCATATCGTCACCGCTGTCCAAGTTGCTGGCTTAGTGGCCAAGCGCATTCTTTGTTATGCCAAAGCGGGTGATACGTTGGCGCGTGGTCAGCGTTACGGCTTTATTCGGTTTGGTTCTCGTGTCGACGTGTATCTGCCTGTTGGTTCTCGCCCGCGTGTCGCGA
Source organism: Bordetella parapertussis (assembly GCA_945882005.1). Classification (GTDB taxonomy): domain Bacteria; phylum Pseudomonadota; class Gammaproteobacteria; order Burkholderiales; family Burkholderiaceae_B; genus Zwartia; species Zwartia parapertussis_C. The sequence goes on along the minus strand of CAMCWG010000195.1, from coordinate 1,672 downwards.
TCGGTGACAAGGTCAGTGCAACAACGACTGTGCTCGCTGATTTACCCTCTGAACACTCCTAAGGCGCTTTAATGGCTAATCATCCCATGCGCGATCCTGAGCAACGCCACCGCGGCATTTACTTGCTTCCTAACGCTTTCACGACTGCAGCGTTATTTGCGGGTTTCTATGCAGTGGTTCAGGCGATGAACGGTCGCTTTGAGATGTCTGCGATTGCGATTTTTTGTGCCTTGGTGCTTGATGGTATGGATGGGCGCGTCGCGCGCTTGACCAACACGACTTCTGCGTTTGGTGAGCAATACGACTCCTTGTCTGACATGACATCGTTTGGCGTCGCACCAGCGTTGGTGATGTATGAGTGGATGCTGCACGATCTTGGTCGCTGGGGTTGGCTTGCTGCGTTTGTGTATGTTGCTGGTGCTGCGCTTAGGCTTGCACGCTTCAACACAAATATTGCAGTGGTGGATAAGCGTTTCTTTCAAGGTCTACCCAGTCCTGCTGCTGGCGCGTTGGTCGCTGGATTTGTTTGGCTGGTCGTGGATAACCGTTTGCAAGTTCCGCGTGAGTTTTTGGCGTGGACGTCGTTCGTGCTGACCTTGTATTGCGGAATCGCAATGGTGACGAACTTGCCGTTTTACAGCGGTAAATCGTTTGCGTTGGGTCGCAGCGTTCCGTTTTGGGTCATTCTGGTGTTCGTTGCGGGCTTTGTATTTATCTCGAGCGATCCGCCCGTGGTGCTGTTTTCGTTATTTGTTGTGTATGGACTATCGGGCTGGGGTGTCTGGTTGTGGCGTTGGCGTCGGCAAGGTCGGTTATCTGCCGCTAGGCAGCAGCGATGAAAAAAGCCGGCTTAAGCCGGCTTTTTTCTTAGAGCGGAAACAGACTGTCCGTCAGTGTCGCTGGATCCGGTGCTGGATGAAAGCGGGTGACATGTTGGCCATCAGAGCCCATGTACACGTACATCATCGAAGGCCAAACATCGTATTGTTTGTAGCGATAGGCCCAGACGATTTCATTGCCTTTGGCAATGCCGTATGTGTTCGCTGGCTGGCCAAATTGGCATTCAACTTGTTTTGCGGACCATTTCCCTACGCCCAGGACTTCAAATTGCTCGTCCGTGAGGACTTGCTCAATCTTGATGACTTTGCCGTCTTTGGCGATTGTTCCGCCCCAGGAGTACTGACCATAAGGTTGCCCTGACCAGATTAAGCGCTCTGTGCCATCGTCTTTTTTGCAGATGGTGTCTGGTTTGCCATATTTTTTTATCACCTCAGCCAGCGGTGTCCCGGGTGGAACAGTGTTCATATTGGCACAGCCGCCTAGCAATACTGCGCCGAGCAAAATACTAAGCTTTGTTATGCGACCGTTCTTTGTGACCGCGGAGCACAAAATATTGCTGAGTACTGACATAGTGGTTTGACCTTGAGGACGATGTAATAGGCATTTTAGCCAATCAGCTATAATCGTGTGGCTTTACTTCTGAAGAGTATTGTTTTTGGTTGTTCTTTAATCCATTCACGTCAGGGCGCCTCGGTCCTGACGCTTGTTATCTGAGGTCATAAAATGTCCGTAGCTGATATTAAAAAATCCGACATCGTTGCGCAGTTTCAGCGCGCTCAGGGCGATACCGGTTCACCCGACGTTCAAGTGGCTTTGCTGACTGCTCGTATTA
>CAMCWG010000194.1 GCA_945882005.1 Bordetella parapertussis | reverse complement strand
GTGCGTGCTGGTCGAGGCGCCTGATGGCACAAATATGTTGATGGATCCCGTAGTTGCTTACGAGGGTAAATCAGGTGTTGAGCGTTTTGTGTTGAACGATTTGCCTGAGCGCATTGACTATGTGGTGCTCACTCATAACCATGCCGATCATGTGTTGATTGAGACTTTACTTGCCATACGCTTCCGCGTTCACACGATAGTTGTGCCTGCGGGTGGCGGTAGTATCGCTGACCCATCGCTAAAGCTAATGTTGCAGTCAATTGGCTTTACAAATGTGATTGAATTGGATGCGTTAGGGACGATCGAGTCTGGTGAATTGACGATTAAAGCGCTCCCGTTTTTGGGTGAGCATGGCGATTTAGATGTGCGTTCGAAGGCAGCTTGGTTTGTGCGTTCTGGCGAGACGACGATGCTATTTGCAGCCGATAGTAATAACCTTGACCCCGTTCTCTATGATTTATTGAGAAAAGCGGTTGGGCGCGTTGATGTTTTGTTTATTGGTATGGAATGTGCAGGTGCGCCCTTTAGCTGGACCTATGGACCTTTGTTGCCGTTGGCGGTTGACCGTAAGAAGGATCAAACACGGCGGTTAAATGGGTCGGATTGCGAAAAAGGGCTAAAGGTTGTCCAGAGCCTCGGTTCGACCGAGGTCTACGTCTATGCGATGGGCGCCGAGCCTTGGCTTCAGTTCATTACAAGCATTGACCCTAGCGAAGATACGGTGCCGGCAACGAACGCGCGGCAGCTGGTCGAGGCCTGTCAGACCATGGGTATCAAGGCGCTCAGATTGTTTGGCAAGGCCGACGTCACGATCTAACGGGGCTTAGTGTTCAAAAGTTCGTCCGTTTGTGCCCCCAGCGCTGGACTTGATTGGACTTGATCGCGGCTTAAGAAAACAGAGCTGATCGGTGTGGGCAGTGCTGGTATGCGCTGCCCATTCGGGGTTTGAAGCGCGCGATCAAACACACCTCGAGCCTTAAAGTGCGGGTCTTTGACGGCTTGCTCGAGTCCGATAACTTCGGTGACGCAGGTGTCTTTTCCCTCAAACTTTTCGAGCCAGTAGATCGCTGGGTGTTGGGCAATCGTTTTTGCAACGCTCGCTTTTACGAGTGCTGGATTGTCGACATGCTCAAGTTCAGGTGTACCAAGAATGGTCAGAAAGTTATTCCAAAACCTATCTTCGAGTGGAGCGGCGGCAAGGTATTTATTGTCTGCTGTTTGATAGATTTGATAGCGCGGACTACCGCCGGTCAACAACTCATCTCCCGCTCTAGGCCACTGGCCAGCAGCCCAACCTGCGCCTAAGCCCCAGTACATCAGTGGAAACAAATTGTCAGACATCGACACATCAAGATGACAGCCGCATCCGTTCTGATCACGGCTACGCAGACCCAACAAAATATTCATGACGGCGGGATAGGCACCTGCCGCTAAGTCGGCGGTCAGCACTGGCGGCACAAACGGCGCGCCTAACTTGTCGCCCCCAAGGCTAACCATTCCGGCGCGAGCCTGATAGTTCATGTCGTGCGCAGCAACCTGCGCGTAGGGACCATGCTGACCAAAGCCGGTAATTGAGCAGTAGATAATTTTTGGATTGATCGCCTTGGCAGCCTCGTATCCCAAACCCAGGCGATCCATTACCCCAGGTCTAAACTGTTCAACGATGACATCCGCCTCTGCAATCAGGCTTTCAATTTTTTTGCGCATAACTGGATCTTTCAGATCCGCAACAATCGATTTTTTACCTCGATTTAAAAGGCAAAAATTCACGCTGTCCGGGCCAGTCTTAGGCTCGTAATCGCGCATGTCGTCGCCAGACGCACGCTCAATCTTGATGACATCTGCACCTGCATCAGCCAGTAGCAGCGTGCACATGGGTCCTGGTAGTAGCGTACTGAAGTCCAGTACTTTGATGCCATTAAGCGGTTGCATCATCGTCCTCAATCAAAAGATTCTGTTTCAGCCAGGCATTACGTGCACGTCTGGCGGGAGCATAGGCCTCTTGTCCAAGCTGCTCGTATAAGTCTTGTGTCACATCGAAATGGTGGTGTAGTCCTGAGCGATTGAGCAAGGCGATCGGTCCATCTGGGTACCCAAGGCCGAGTCTGAGTGTCATGTCCATATCGTTCGCAGTGGCAAGACCCTCGTCAAGACGGCGCAGTGCGGCGTTGTAATAAGGACGAACAAGCCGGTTCAGGATGCGACCAGGAAAGTCATTACACACCACGACCACAAGACCTGCAGACTCAAATGCCGCACGCGCAGCAGCAAGTGCCGCAGCGCTTGTGTAGGGTTTGCGCACAAGCTCAACAAGCTTGGTGGGCGCATCGTCACCCAAACGAAAACGTGCAAATCCGACAACGTTAGCGGGACCGTTGTCGTCATCAATATGAACGCCCAAGCATTCGTTACCGAGTTCGATGGCGATGAAAGCAGCCGCCTCATGATCAAACACTGAATTGGCGAAAGCCTCTGAGGCATCTAGGCCGATGTAGACCAAGCTAGTTCCTGTCGGATCTGCTTGGTTGATAAAGGCATGCTTTTCGGGAAATGAGTGACTGTCACCTGCCTCGATGATTTGATAGGTCATGCTGTCAGGCTCCAAAAATCTTGTTGCTATCGTAGGTGTGGAAACCCTTGCCGGATTTGCGTCCTAGCCGACCTGCGCCAATCATGCGCTTGACGAGCGGCGGGCAGGCAGCTCTGGGTTCGTTCGTAACGCCATGGAGAGCCTCGCAGAGCAGGAGTTGTGTATCCATACCAACCATATCGAGCAGCTCGAGAGGCCCCAAGGGATAGCCCAGCGCAGTTTTGACGGCAAGGTCAATGTCAGCAGGTTCGGCGACTCCTTGATCTACGAGATTAATGACGTCGTTATGCCAAGGGACAAGAAAGTAATTGAGAATAAATCCTGGGGTGTCACGCGTACGTACGGGACGCTGCCCTAACGCTTCGCAAAGTTGCCAAGCTCGAGTAAATGTCTCGTCCGAGGTGTTCATCCCTGGGGACATCTCTACAAGCTTCATGAGTTGTGCGGGTAGGCAAAAGTGCATTCCAACGAAACGGTCATCGCGACCGGATCCACCCGCAATCTCGGTGATGGATATCGTTGAGGTATTCGAAGCAAAAATAGTGTGTGTTGGGCAGACGGTGTTGAGTTGCTTGAAAATAGCGTGCTTAACCTTCAGGTCTTCAAATACGGCCTCAATGACTAAATCACAATCGCTGAAGTCTTGAATGTTCGTGGTGGTTAAGAACTGTGCCATGATCAGAGCGTCTTCGCCTGCTGCAAGCTTGCCGCGCTCGACAGATTTTTTAAGGAAAGCGGCCGCTTGTTTGCGTGCGTTTTCAAGAGGCTCGGGCTTCAGGTCGTAGATGCGCGTTTTAAAGCCAGCGCGCGCTGCGACGATCGCGATACCCGTACCCATCGTGCCACAGCCAACAATCCCAATTGTTTGTTTGGCGTTCATTTTTTATCCTTGCGTAAGAAACTGCGTCCGATTAGCTGTCGATGGACTTGATTAGTGCCTTCCCAAATTTGAGTGATCTTCGCGTCGCGCATGAGTCGTTCAACACGATAGTCTTTGCAATAGCCGTAGCCCCCTAAGAACTGAACCGCATCGGTGGCCATACGCATTGCCAGATCGGTTGCCTTTAATTTGAGTATCGAGGCCTCGATGCCTACATCGGGTGCATCGTCCTGAATCAATTGGGCGACGCGCCAGAGCCAAGACTCCACGAGTACAAGCTCTGCTGCGAGGTCGGCGACGTTGAACTGAAGTCCTTGGAACTCGAGCAAGCGTTTGCCGGATTGGCTGCGCGTGTTCATGTACCCGATTGCATCCTCGAAGGCCGCGCGAGCAATGCCGAGCGCATGGGCTGCGACGCTTGGTCTGGATTTGTTGAGTGAGGCTAGAAGAATCTTTAGGCCATCGCCAGGTGCGCAGAGCAGGTTTGCGCGTGGAATCCGGGCATTATCAAAAGCGAGCGAGGCTGTGCCCGACGCACGTGTGCCCATCTTATCCTCGGTACCGGTAATACTGAAACCTGGCGTACCTTTTTCGAGCACGACGGCAGAGATAGATTCTTTGCTACCGGGAATCTCGCTCCACTTGCCAAACATAATGTACAGATCGGAGACGTCTCCGTTAGAGATGAAGATCTTACTTCCATTGACGATGATCGAATCACCATCGGGTGTGAAGGTCGTTTTCATCCCGGTCGCGTCGGAGCCAGCGGTGGGCTCTGTGATCACCAGGGAGGCAAGTCCACCTTCGGCAATACGGGGTAGTAGACGTTTCTTTTGTTCTTCGTTGCCGAAGTCCATCAGTGGCTTGATAGCGTGAAAATTAGTCGCCCAGATAATGCCAGTCGAGGCGCAGGCTTGACTCAGTTCACGCACGCAAGCGAGATAGCAGGCGTAAGACAGTGGGGCGCCACCATATTCTTCGGGGATGAACATAGCGTTCAGACCGAGTGCATTGATTTCTTGGATGTTATCCCAGGGGAATTCTCCAGACTTATCGTAAGCGGCAGCACGTGGAGCTATTTTTTCGCGAGCGAGCTGCCTAACGGAATCGAGCAGCATGGATTCTTCTTGAGTCCACGTTTGCGAAGCGTCTAGGCGAGTTAATACATTCATGATGCGTGTCCGAAGTTATTGCAACATTCCGTGTCCGCCATCAATGTAGATGGTTTCTCCGGTCATGTAGGGTGAGTTCAAAACAAAAAGCGACGTGACGAGTTGACCAACATCGTGGGCGTTACCCGGCACGCCTGACGGGATGCGCTTGGCCAGAAACTCTCCGAGTGGACCTTTCTCTATCATTTCACGATTAAAGTCAGTCTGGATATAGCCTGGTGCAACATTCAAGACGCGAATCCCTTTCGACGCCCACTCGACTGCCATGCAACGCGTCATGGCAGCTACAGCGGCTTTTGTCGCGCAGTAGGTGAGGTGTTGTTTGATGCCAAGCTTGTCAAAGAATGAGCCGATATTCACTATCAAGCCGCCTTTGTTTTCAAGCAAGTGATGGTAGGCGACTTGGCTTGCAGCAAGAACCGAGTAAGCATTGACGTCCATCACATTCTTGAATTCGGCTTCAGCGATACTTTCAACACGACCTTGGGAGTGAATGCCAGCGTTATTGACCAGGCCAACAAGCGGCTGACCACTACGTTTGAGCACAGCGGCAATCGCTTCTTTGAGTTGTTCGGGGCGGCTGACATCGCATTTTGCGCTAAACCAGTTTGTGCGATCAGCGTCAGTTGCGCCATCCGCTTGTGGAGTTTCTCCTGAGCGAGATAAACATCCCACCACATAACCAGCTCTTGCTAAGCCAAGCGCAATGGCAGCGCCAATGCCACGACTTGCACCCGTCACGATAATGCAGCCTTTTGAATTTGAGCCAGTCATTTCTATTGATCCTTGAATACTGCAGGGCGCTTTTCCAGAAAGGCTGTCATGCCCTCAGTGGCATCGCTTGAACGAAACGCCAGTGTCGAGCAGTCGCGCTCGATCCGAAGCCCTTCGGCGAGTGTTGTCTGCATGCCGCGCAGAACCGCTTGTTTCGCCATGTCTAACGCAATCAGCCCATGCTTAAGATAGGGCTTCAAAAATTCGCGTCCGACTGCGGCGGGATCGTTTGACTCAATAACGCGTGTAACGAGTCCGATACGTTCGGCTTCGAGAGCGTCGACTGTGCGAGCAGACAGGATCATGTCGAGTGCCCGATCTTGTCCAATCAGGCGGGGCAAGCGTTGCGTACCACCGTATCCGGGGATGAG
>CAMCWG010000193.1 GCA_945882005.1 Bordetella parapertussis | reverse complement strand
GATGTGGCCCCCGCTCAGCCTCAGACGCTTCAAGAACTGTGACGCTCCAGCCGCGTAAAGCCATCGCATGCGCAATACCGGCTCCTGCAAACCCACCTCCGACAACGACCGCACTGAGCGGGCGCTCCTGAGGCGATATCCTAGAGGTTGTTGTCGCGCGAGGCATCGATGACCACACGCCATCGTGCACTGCGCCTTGCGCCCACAGCGAGGTCGCTTGCTCATTACCCTCCAGCCAAGGCATGACGAGCTTACCGTGCGGCACCAATAGTCGTTTCGCTGTGGCGAACATCGCCTCGACATCCTCATGCGCAGCAGAACGCACAGCGGAAGAAAGCACCAACGCATCAGCCCTCACCGACAAACGCTGCAACAGTGTGGACGCTTCTCCGACGGCCAAGGTAAGGGTAATGCGCAAGCCCTCAAACTCAAGGCGGTGCATACCTAAGAGGTTCAGTGGCCATACATCCGCTAACTGATGCACACTTGAGGCCATCTCCGCAGGACAGGCCTGCAGCAAGCGCTCACGCAACACTTTCGAATCGCTCAGCCGAGGCAGTAAGCCGACCACATGGAGGCGTCGACTGCGATCAGGATCTCGACGCCAGGCATCCCACAGATGCAAGAAAAAACGTCCATCCTTAAAGTCAGCATCAATGACTGTATAGGTGCTTTGCCCAGCCCAAACTTGAGGCACTCCCAGCGCAGCAATTACAGATGCGCACAAGATCATTGCTCGCGCAGGGCTCGCCGCAAAATTTTGCCCACATTGCTTTTTGGAAGCTCAGTGCGGAACTCAATCATCCGCGGACATTTATAGCGACTTAGTTCACGGACACACCATTCTTGAACGGCCTCTTGGTTGAGCAACGGATCTGAAGGCACGACAAATAGCTTGACAGCCTCGCCCGAGACGTTATCAGGCACACCGACTGCCGCACATTCCAACACTCCGGGATGGCTCGATACAACTGCCTCCACCTCACTGGGATAAACATTAAAACCGGACACAACAATCAAATCTTTTTTACGATCAACCAAAAATACATAGCCCTGCTCGTCCATATAGCCAATGTCGCCAGTCCGGAAAAATCCGTCTGGCGTCATCACATTGTGTGTATCCGTCGCTGCGTTCCAGTAGCCTCGCATCACCTGAGGCCCTTGCACAGCGATTTCACCACGCTCACCCGTGGCAACAGGGGAGCCCTGCTCATCGACGATACAGACCTCAGTCGAGGGCAAGGGCAAGCCAATGCTGCCAGAGTAAGCCGTTGCATTCGTTGGATTCGCGGTGACCACTGGCGACGTCTCGGACAGCCCGTAACCTTCAATTAAAGGGCGTCCCGTCACGCCCACCCAGCGCTGGGCCACGGCTTGCTGAATGGCCATGCCGCCCCCAAATGCCAGACGTAACGAGCTGAAATCCAGCGTCGAAAACTGAGGTTCATTGAGCAAGGCGTTAAACAAAGTGTTCACACCAGGAAACACGTGTGGCGGATCTTTACGCCAGGCATGTAGCAGTGATGCACGATCACGAGGATTAATCACCAGGACGCTTTTCATTCCGGCATGTAGGGCATAGAAGCCACAGACGGTCATCGCAAACACGTGGTAAAGCGGCAAAGCGGTAAGCATGGTCAGTGGCCTAGGCAACAAAGCACCCAAAGCGGGTTGCGCCACGGCCTCAACTTGCAAAACGTTAGACACGAGATTGCGATGCGTCAGCATGGCTCCACGGGGTGAGCCTGTTGTGCCACCCGTGTATTGCAAGGCAGCAAGATCATCCATCGAAATACTAGGCGCCTGCCAAGATAAATCGCGACCGAGCCTAAGTACAAACCGCCAGGGCCAGGCATTAGCCATCGGCTTTTTTGGTCCCAGTTTTTTGATATGCCGTGCACCAAAATTAATGACACTAGATTTAATTGGTCCCAGCATGTCTCCAGGGGAAACGACCACCCGGTGCAGCAACCCCTCACAATCCGTCACTTGTTCGAGCGTATCCGCCACGCTTTCAAAGACCACAATGACGCTCGCCCCGCTATCACGTAGCTGTACGCCCAGCTCGCGTGGTGTGCAGAGAGGGTTCACATTGACGACAACGCAACCAGCTTTGAGTGCCCCGAATAGCGCCACGGGGTACGCCAGCACGTTGGGCATCATCAAGGCGACGCGTGCGCCAGCATCCAACCTGAGGGATTGCAACCACTTGGCAAAGGATGCAGCCTCCTCTTCAAGTTTGGTGTAAGTCAGGCCCACACCAAACGATTGCACCGCGGTCCGTGGGCCGAAGCGCTTGCAGGCCTGTTCGAGCAAATCGACAAACGAGGCATAGCCGTCTGTAGAGATCGTCGACGGTACGCCCTCTGGGTAGTTGTTAATCCATGGTGACTTCATGGTCTATCGCCAATTTAAGTTATAGGTTTAGATCGTCATTTTCATCGATAATACTGTTAGACATTGTTCTCTAAAGTGAATTGCATGAAACTTCTCGAGCCCTTTTTGAACTGGCAATCCGAAATTCAAGCCATCCGACGGGATATCCATGCCCATCCGGAACTTTGCTACGAAGAGCATCGGACCGCTGACGTCGTGGCCGAGACCTTGCAAAAATGGGGAATTCCCGTGCACCGCGGCTTGGGCGGGACGGGTGTCGTAGGCATCATTACGGGCCGCACGGCAGGCACACGCGCGATCGGACTGCGCGCCGATATCGACGCACTGCCTATGCAAGAGCTCAACACCTTTGAGCATGCCAGCCGCAACGCAGGGAAAATGCACGGCTGCGGGCACGATGGACATACCGCGATGCTGCTTAACGCTGCGCGGTATTTAGCCGAGAACAAGAATTTTGACGGCACGGTTTACGCGATTTTCCAGCCCGCCGAAGAAGGTGGCGCTGGAGCTAAGCGCATGATGGACGACGGTCTCTTTAGCAAATTTCCCATGGAAGCGGTTTTCGGCATGCACAACTGGCCGGGCTTACCTGTTGGGCAGTTCGGCATCACGGCCGGTCCCATTATGGGATCGAGTAACCGTTTCTCGATCAAAGTACGCGGCAAAGGTGGCCACGGCGCCATGCCCCATCTGGGCGTTGATCCCGTGATGACTGCCGTACAAATCGCCCAGTCGCTACAAACCATCATCACACGCAACCGCCACCCGCTAGAGGCTGCCGTACTGAGCATTACCCAAATTCATGCCGGTAGTGCAGACAACGTCATTCCTACCGACGCTATCATGGCCGGCACGGTGCGGACCTTCACTCTGGAAACGCTCGATCTAATTGAAAGGCGTATGCGTGAGGTAGCTCAACACACCGCTGCAGCGATGGGTGCAGAGGTTGATTTCTCTTTTAATCGGGTTTACCCCCCAACCATTAATCACCCAGCTGAGACGGCGTTTTGTGTCGAGGTGATGCGTGAAATCGTTGGCACCGAACAAGTAAACGACCATGTCGTGCCCACGATGGGTGCAGAAGACTTTGCCTTCATGCTCCAAGAGGTGCCGGGGTGCTACGTTTGGATCGGCAACGGCATGGGAGACCATCGGGATGCAGGCCACGGGTTAGGGCCATGCATGCTGCACAATGGTTCGTACGACTTTAATGACGACTTACTACCACTGGGCGCCACCTACTGGGTCAAATTAGCCGAAAACTGGTTTAAGCGATAAGCCGAATATCGGAGTAGTATCTCGGTCATTCTTAAACAGCCGGTCATCCACGTATGTCCCAACCTACCCCCACGAGCGCCTCTCCCTGGCGCGACAAACTCAACGGGATGCTCTTTGTTGGGCTTTTAGCCGCTGCAGTCGTTCAGCTAGCTGGTATCCCCTTCATCAAAACCCTGGGCTTTAGTCCTCTGGTCGTAGGAATTGTCTGTGGCATGGTCTATGGCAATTTTTTTCGTGGAAACATGCCCGCCGAATGGGGTGCAGGCGTCCACTTCACCGCGCGCAGGCTATTGCGCGTCGCCGTGGCGTTTTACGGCCTCAACATCAGCATTCAGCAAATCATTGAGGTCGGCCTACCCGGGCTCATCGTGTCAGTTGGAATCGTTTTCGGCATCCTAGTTTTAGGTACTTGGATCGGCACGCGCGTACTCAAACTCGATCGCGACACCGCCATGCTGACAGCCTCTGGCAGTGCAGTCTGCGGAGCAGCCGCCGTCTTAGCTTTTGAATCTACGCTCAAATCGGCGCCACACAAAAGCGCCGTGGCTGTGGCCACCGTGGTTCTGTTCGGTACGATTTCTATGTTCCTGTATCCCCTGCTATACCAAGCCGGCTGGATAGATATGGACACACGGGCGTTTGGGATTTTCTTGGGCGGTGCGGTGCATGAGGTCGCACAAGTGGTAGCTTCCGCCAGCAACATTGACCCAGCCACCACAGAAATCGCGACCATCGTCAAAATGACGCGTGTGGCGCTTCTGATCCCGATCCTGCTTTTAGTTGGGCTTTGGCTGCAGCGCACGGCAATCGCCGCAGCAGCACCGGGGGCAAAGAAGCCTAGCCTGCCAATTCCTTGGTTCGCGATCGGTTTCCTAGTGCTCGCACTAATTAATTCGGCAGGGATCATTCCCCAGAATGTGCTGCAAGTACTGCGCGCTCTTGATATCTTTGTCCTGACGATGGCGATGACTGCGCTGGGAATCGAGACCCGCTTTGCCCAAATGCGCCAAGCCGGCCCCCGGGTCATGGCACTTGGTGCGATCTTGTTTATACTGCTGGCATGCGGCGGCTATGCATTGGTCAAGATCGTGACCTAACTCTGCATGGTTTGAGCTACACGTAGTTATTGACCCTCTCGTTGGCACGGGCTTCCCATGACGCAAATAACTCCTGACGTGCCCGTCACCGCTCGGCGACTTGACCCCGAGGACGCTCAGCTGGCACTCGCCAAAGTGCAAGAGCTGCTCCAACGCCACGAGCTCGTAGAAAATCTCGTCCACCGTCAAGAAGAAAACGACCAGCGAGCCGATTTGGTCGAAGGGTTACTGCAACGTCAACACGATGCAGAAATCACCGCACTCGTAAACGATCTGCACCCCGCCGATATTGCCTTCATCTTAAGCTCGGTTCCAAAAGCCGAACGCCAAATGATCTGGCGCTTGGTCGGCGCACAGCATGACGCCGATGTGCTTCTTGAAGTGGACGACTGGGTACGTGAGTCGCTCATCGAAGCGATGGATCGCAAAGATCTCGTCGCAGCAACCGGCAACATGGATGCCGATGAACTCGCAGACTTAGCGCCTGACTTACCTGCTGATGTGGTGGCAGAAGTGCAGAAGGGTCTGACCATTGAAGAGCGGGCTCGTTTGATTGAGGCCATGGGCTACCCAGAAGACAGTGTGGGTGGCATCATGGACTTCGAAATGGTGCGCGTACGCGAAGACGTGACACTCGAAGTTGTATTGCGCTACCTCAGGCGTTTGCCAGAGCTACCCGACCACACCGATCAGATTTTTGTCGTGAATCGCTCGGACAAACTTTTAGGCACTCTGACCTTATCAGCGCTACTGGTTAATGAACCAGAAGTGGACGTGCGTCAGGTGATGAGCACTGAATATCTATCGCTCAGCCCACTGGACTCTGACTCCGATGCTGCCGGCGCGTTCGAGCGCTACGATCTCGTTTCGGCTCCAGTCGTTGATGACCTCGGACGACTCGTTGGCCGAGTGACCATCGCCGAGGTGGTTGATGTGATCCGGGAAGACTCGGATGAACAAGCGCTGTCTCGCGCCGGTATGCAAGAGGAAGATATTTTTGCACCAGTCACGATGGCGCTGCGTAACCGAGCACCTTGGCTTATTCT
>CAMCWG010000192.1 GCA_945882005.1 Bordetella parapertussis | reverse complement strand
TGGGCACGGTGATCGCGCTCTTCGCGACGGGCCTGCCAAACAACATTTACGTGCAGATTGGGCTCGTGCTGATGATTGCCTTGGCGTCCAAGAACGCGATTTTGATTGTCGAGGTTGCTCTCGAGGAATGTAAGAAAGGGTTGTCACCTGTGGATGCGGCTCTGAAAGCGTCGCATGAGCGCTTCCGGCCCATTGTGATGACATCGATTGCGTTTATTCTAGGCGTTGTTCCACTGCTGACAGCTTCGGGAGCAGGCGCTGCTGCAAGGGTTTCTATTGGCATCACAGTATTTAGTGGGATGATCGCGTCGACCTGTTTGGCTGTCGCGTTAGTACCAATATTTTTTGTTGAGATTCAAAATATGACACTCAAGCGCCAGGCCAAGCGTGATCAGCAGGCGCCATCGCAATCGGCTGCAGAGCAGCCAAAGGAAAAAGAATGACACAAGTCGCTAAAGCAGGGGATGCCGTAGGGTTGATTGGATTGGGTGTGATGGGGCGCGGTGTTGCGCTTAACTTGATTAAATCAGGTTTTAAAACCTACGGCCGGGACGTTAATCCCGACGCGCTTAAATGGCTCGAATCCGAGGGTGGTATTGCCGCGAAAGATGCCAAAGAGCTAGCTGCGCATTGCAAGGTCGTAGTGAGTTTTGTGGTCAATGACAAGCAAACCGAGGAAGTCTTGTTTGGTAAAGATGGTCTGGCCTCGTTGTTAGCTCCCGACTCGGTCTTTATTGCCTGCAGCACGATGCCGCCTAAGTACGTACACGATCTGGCTGCACGACTAGCCGAGAAGAAAATACATTTGATCGATGCACCAGTGAGTGGAGGACAATCCGGCGCACTAAAGGGTTCGCTCACTGTGATGTTGGCCGGTGATCCGGTCATTTGTGAACGCGTGCATCCCGTGCTGTCAAGCTTCGGAGGAAAGATTTTTCCCCTTGGTGCAGAGCACGGCAAGGGTAGCCAGATGAAGGTCATTAACCAATTGTTATGTGGCGTGCATATCGCTGCGGCAGCTGAGGCACTTTCGATGGCTCAGCAAAGTGGCTTGCCTTTGGATGTATCGCTTGAGATCTTAAAGAGTGGGGCGGCGTCTAGCTGGATGCTCGGTGATCGCGGACCGCGCATGGTCACGCAGGAGTTCGACACCGTTACGTCTGCAGTGGATATATTTGTTAAAGATATGAGTTTGGTGCTGGATAGCGCCCGCGAAGGTAAGTTCCCGGCGTCTATGGCACACGCAGCGTACTTGCAGTTCATCAAAGCGAGTGGTGATGGGCTAGGTAAATTAGACGATGCGGCAGTTATGCGTAACTACAATAAAAAATAGTCTTAGATTTGGGATAAAAACACCATGGCAAGAATTCCGTATGCAGATTTGAATAACCCTGAAGCGAAGCCACTTGTTGAGCGTATTGTCGCCGAGCGTGGTGGGGTCCTTCACCTTTATCAGATGCTGCTGCACAGCCCACCGGTTGCAAGCGGCTGGCTAAACTACCTGACGGCGATTCGCCAGCAGAGCACACTGAGTGGTGCGCTTCGAGAGTTGGTGATTATGCGTATTGCGATATTAAATGGCGCACCCTACGAGGCGGAGCAACACGCGCCGATTGCCTTGAAAGAGGGCGTATCGCAGTCACAACTCAATGACCTTGCGTCCTGGCAAGACTCCGGTTTGTTCGATCCGACCCAGCGTGCGGTTCTTGCGTATGCAGACGCCATGACGCGCGATATTCATGTGTCACCAGAGATTTTCGCTGGTGTGAAGGCCGTACTTAGCGATCGACTGCTTGTTGAGCTGACGGCAACAGTTGGTGCCTACAACATGGTTTCGCGTTTTCTAGAAGCCTTGCAAATACACTCACACGACCCGCGCTAAGACTAACGTAAAAGCCAGTCTGCGTGTTTGAGTACTGGCTCGCTGCTTCCCTCGGGTTTGGACTCTACGCATAGCGCGATCAGATGATCCACTCCCACACGTTCCTGCCAGACATCCCAGCTTTGTTTACCTAGGTCTGGGTCATCCACACGGATGAGTGCTGGTGGGTGAGTGACTGTCCCTGGTTTGAATGCAAAGGATTCCAAGGGGCAGGAAAGGCCCATCCCAATCGCTTTGATGTATGCCTCTTTGAGTGTCCAATACTCAAGAAAGCGCGCGCTTTTTTTATGCTCGGGCTGCGCAATGAAATCAAGCACCTCTTCAGGCGCGAAAAATCTCTCTGCGATATCTGCGTTAGTCTCTTGACGCCCAAGATATTCCACATCGACGCCAAGCTCGCGATTGAAGGCAAGTGCAAGCACAGCCATCCCATTGGTGTGTGAGAGATTGAACCGCAGGTCGACATCGGCAGGCAGATTTGCGATGTGAGGCTTGCCGTAGTCGTTCAGGGCAAACTCCCATTGCGCCGGTGCTCGATCAGCCCATAAGCTTAGGGCACCTCGCATCAAAGCGTGACTGACTAAATACGTGTGGCGGTGCGTATCAAAGCGGAACCGATCATGAACAGCTCGTTCTTGTGGCGAGAGCCAGGATAGGAACTCACCACAACGCCTCGGATCAGAGACAGAGTCTGGCGCAATGTGCCAGATCAGCACTCGATCGAAGTGCGTTGGTAAGCGTTCTTGTTGCAATCGCTAGTCAGCCTTGATGTTGGCTTTGCGTACGAGGTCTTGATACGCATTGATCTGTGACTGTATGTACTGCCCAAAGGCTGCTGGGGTTGGGCTCGGCGACATTTCAATGCCGAGGGCAATAAATCGCTTTTGAATCTCTGGTGACGTCAATATCTTGCTGATCTCAGCATGCAATTTATTAATGATTGCAGGGGGTGTTCCTGCGGGTGCAAAGATTCCATTGAAGGTTGAGTCATCAAAACCCTTGAGTCCCGATTCATCCAAGGTCGGGACATTCGGCAGGATCGGGGAGCGAGTTTTGCTTGTGACACCGAGGGCGACTAGCCTGCCTTCCTTGACATACTTTGCTGACGTGCTTACTTGATCAAACATGAAGGGGATCTGACCACCCAAGAGATCAACCATTGATTGGGCGTTGCCTTTGTACGGTACGTGTAAATACGATACTTTGGCTGCATCACTGAAAAGTTCTGCTGCAATATGACCTGTCGAGCCATTGCCTGATGAGGCATACGCCATGCTGCTGGGTTGTGCTTTAGCAAGCGCAATGAACTCTTTGAGTGTTCTTGCTTTAACTTTCTCAGGATTAACAACTAACACCATGGGAATCTGGCAAGTCAGGGTAATGGGAGTGAAGTCCTTCATCGGATCGTAGCCGGCATTCTTCACTAAAATGGAGGCCGTCACAAAAGTTGTGGAGTGTGCGAGCAAGGTGTAGCCATCTGCCGGCGATTTGGCGACGAGATTAGTGCCGAGCAAACTGCTTGCTCCTGGACGATTCTCGACAATCACCTGCTGTCCTAGCGCCTTTGATAGTGGCTCAGCAATACTTCTGGCAACGATATCTACGTTACCGCCCGCAGCGACAGGAACAATTAGGCGAATAGGTCGGTTTGGATAGTTCGCTGCATCCTGCGCATGGCTGCAGAAAAAGACCAAACATAGTGATAGACCACTCAGGAATCGTTTCATGGAGGATCCTTGAATAAAAATTAAAAGTCGTACAAGCGGACGGGGTTGTCAACTAGGATTTTCTTGGCGATCTCCTGCGTACGCGCCCAGCGTGCGACGCGTCGAATGGCGGCCATGTTGTCCTCGGGATGCGCCTTTTCGATAACAGCCGGGTTGCGCACTGTTCCTTTGGGCGGAAACGGGTGGGGCCAATCTGTTCCCCACAGCATACGGTCCGGGTTGGCGGCGATAAGTGCTTCGGCAAAAGGATCGAGATCTGAGTAGCCAGCTACCTCCGACACGCGATACCCAGCTGAAAGCTTGACGTAAACCTTGCCAGAGCGCACAAGCGAAAGGAGGGCATCGAAGCCGGGCTGATTGAGTCCTGCTGCAGCGTTTAGACGTCCAAAGTGGTCAATGACAACGGTTGCAGCTGACTGCATAATCGTGTCATGTAGGCCAACGATGACACCGAGGTTGGTGTACATCTGGATATGCCATCCCAATGGAGCAACTTGCGTCGCTGTTCGCAAGAGCTGCTGTTGGGCAACACTCGGATCGTTTTGACCGACGGTCTCAAGATTGAGACGTGTGCCTCGAACGCCACCCTGATGCAAGGTGTTGAGCATCTCAATGCTGGTGGTGTCACTGATGACAGCGACACCCCGGGCGTTAGAACTAATCGTCCGCATCGCCCACAGTAATGAAGAATTATCATCTCCGTACGGGCTCGGATGCACAATCACCACACGATCGACCCCAATCGAGCGATGCATCGACAGAAGACTCTCAACGGACGCTGTATCGGGCGTGTAGTGGCGATTCGCAGCAAAGGGAAATTGGGAGGCTGGCGGGAATACATGCGTATGACAATCGCAAATACCTGCTAACCCGAACGGTGGGATGGTCGTTGCATCTTGGGTAGTTGCTGCTGTCATCGAGTCTTCCTTACGATGCGTAATGGGGGTAGCCGCCAGGCTCGGCGTCTAGCAAACGCAACATCGCGTGCCATTCGAGTTCGCCATAAGGCCTGCGCACGTTCGGCTGATATAGGTGTGCCGATTTCTCTAAAATTTCGTTGGATGGAAGGCTGAGTTTAGTGCCAGCAGCCATGGCGTCGACCTGTGCGCGGCAAGACATTTCAAGCTGATACATCAGGTTGAACGCTTGTGGAACGGACGCACCACTGGTCAACAGCCCATGGTTACGCAAAATCATTGCGTTGTGTTGTCCCAGGTCTCGCACCAAGGCTTCTCTTTCAGCGAGGTCTACAGCAGGGCCTTCGAAGTCGTGATAGCCAATGTGATTATTGAAGCGACTGGCGGTTTGTGTCATGGGTAAGAGACCGCAGGACATAGATGATACGGCCATGCCGGCGCGAGTATGGGTGTGAATCACGCATTGCACGTCAGGTCGCGCGGTATGAATGCATCCATGAATCACATAGCCGGACTTGTTGATGCCGTAGTCGGTATCTGGTTTGCGTACGATTTCGCCTTCAACGGTGATTCGTACAAGGCTAGAGGCTGTGATTTCCTTGTAAAGCAAACCATATAGGTTAATCAGCAAGTCTTCTGTGCCGGGAATCCGCGCAGTGATATGGTTGTAGATCATGTCGGTCATGCCGTACTTATCCATGAGCCGATAACAGGCTGCGAGTCCAACGCGAGCCTCCCATTCCTCTGGACTTACCTTGCCCTTGAGCGGTTCGAACTGGGTGGAAAACTTACCGGCCATGCTGATCTCCAAATAGATATTTCGACCAATAGTAAACCTTTGGTTGACGGTGCACTAGTTATTGTGAAGGGTGCTTTTTAAGCGGGTGGCGCAACAATAATGTCCGCTGCGTCAAGAGGTTGGGACTGGTGAAATTGCTTAATATTGCGGAACATGTGTCCGACAATGTGCGGAACGTTGTCAAAGACCCCACCCGCGGAGTGTGGCGTTGCAACCACCTGGTCCATATGGAACAAAGGGTTGTTTGCGCTGGGCGGTTCATCACAGAAGGTGTCTAGTCCTGCACCCGATAGCTGCCCAGTAGTCAGTGCGTGAACAAGGTCTGTTTCATCAATCAGCTCACCGCGTGCGGTGTTAATGAGGATGGTACCTCGTTTCATTTTTTTGAAGGTGGCAGCATTGAAGAGTTGTCGCGTTTCCGGGGTGAGTGGTGCATGAAGGCTGAGTAGATCGCTTTGTGCCAGAAGTGTGTCAAAGTCAACGTACTGTGCCTG